>JAGAQS010000335.1 GCA_017622635.1 Ruminococcus sp.
CCTACGGGCGTACCGTAAAGCAGTGACACGAAAAAACCGATTCCCGCACATATTACGGAAATTACAGCCGAACATAAAATAACACTTCTGAAACTCCTGAAAATACGCATTGCCGTTATTGATGGGAAAATTATAAGTGCGGAGATAAGCAGTGAACCCACAAGACTCATTGCAAGGACTATTATTAAAGCCGTTGCAATGGCAATTATAAGGTTGTACATATCGGAGTCTATGCCTGTAGCCTTTGAAAAGTTCTCATCAAATGTAACGGCGAATATTTTGTTGTAGAAAAGTACAAATATACACAGTACAACGGCAGACAGTCCCAGACACAGCCATACATCTTGTTTTTTTAGTGTAAGTATTGAGGTTGAACCGAAAAGCGTGCTGCATACGTCTCCTGCAATGTTTGCGGATTTTGAAAACATATTTATAAGCATATAGCCGACTGCCAACGCACCTACCGAAATCATGGCAATTGCAGCGTCACCACGTATTTTGGTGTTTCTTCCCGTGCGGAGTATCAGAACCGCCGATATTACGGTTATTGGGATAATTATTATCATCTGATTTGTGATGCCCGTTATGGTTGCCGCCGCCATAGCACCGAAAGCAACATGAGAAAGTCCGTCGCCTATGAATGAAAATCTTTTCAGTACCAGTGTTACTCCGAGCAGTGACGAACAGAGTGCGACAAGAAGTACAACGATAAGGGCATAGCGTACAATCGGAAACTGAAAATAATACTGAATTTTTTCGGTCATTTTATTCACCGCCTTCCGTATCAATGAAGTCCATACCTGTACGGCTTGTCAGATAATCTTCCTTAGTACCGAAGAAAAGCTGCTTTTTGCCGATATGCAGTATATGTGACGCATATTTCAGTGCGGCGTTGAGGTCATGGGAGACCATAATAATTGTTATGCCGTCACGGTTAAGATTCGCAATAAGTTCATAAAGGTCGGTCTGTGCTTTGGGGTCAAGTCCCGTGACGGGTTCGTCAAGCAGGAGCATTTTTCTTGTGGCACACAACGCACGTGCGAGCAGTACTCTTTGTTGCTGACCGCCCGAAAGTTCTCTGTAACAACGTTTTGCGAGGTTTTCAATATGCAGTTGTTTCATGGTATTTTCGGCAAGTTCTTTTTCAGCCTTGTTATAGAACGGTCTTAAACCGCATTTTGCAAGACAGCCTGAAAGTACAATTTCCCTTACAGATGCGGGGAAGTCCCTCTGTACCGGTGTCTGTTGCGGAAGATAGCCGATTTCTTTTGATTTGAAACCGTCACACCATTTTATTTCACCGCTTAACTGTGGTTTAAGTCCGAGAAGTGCTTTTATCAGCGTACTTTTTCCCGAACCGTTTTCACCGAGAATACAAAGGTAGTCACCGCTGTTTACGGTAAAATTAAGATTTTCGGTGACAATTCCGTCCTCATAGCCGAGAGTGGCGTTTGTGCAAATTATCTGTTTACCCATTTAATTAAGAGCCTCTTTTAATGTATCAAGATTTGATTTCATGATTGAAATATAGGTTGTACCGTCTTTTATCTGTTCGGAAGTTACTGACTGAATTGAATTGAGTGTGACTATTTTCTGATTTTTGTCTTTAGTACCCGAAATTACGGCTTCTGCAATTGACGCATCAGAACCCTCTATAGTAAAGACTGTATCTGTATTCAGTTCGTTTACTTTGTCGGCAAGGAAAGTTATAGTTTCAAAACTTGCTTCTGTTTCCGCACTGCAACCTGAAAAAGCCGCATAGTAGTCAAGACCGTAATCGTCAACGAGATAGCGGAACGGGAAACGGTCGCCGAAAACAAGTGTCTTTTCTTTTACTGACGAAAGAACGTCTGAATATTCATTGTCGAGTGTTTCAAGTTTGTCCGTATATGAATCAAGGTTACTGCGGTAGTCGTCGGCATTGTCGGGGTCAACGGAACATATTCCGTCGGTAATTACAGCACATAATTTTTCTGCATTTTCGAAAGACAGCCATACGTGTTCGTCGTATTCGGCTTCTTCTTCGTGGTCGTGTTCTTCGTCCTCACAACTCTGCATACTCTCTTTTATTTCTTCTTCTTTTAATGAATCACCGAGAGAGTCAAGCAGGTTAACCGTTTTCATATCCTTGTTTTTTGCTTCACTTATTGCGTCGTCTGCCCACTTGTCAGACTCTCCGCCCACATATATAAACAGGTCGCATGATGATATTTTAACCATGTCGTCCATAGTCGGCTGATAGCTGTGCATATCC
>JAGAQS010000336.1 GCA_017622635.1 Ruminococcus sp.
AGAATTGACGGAGCGGCACAGATAGCACCGATATATCTGTTGTTCTGTACACAATAGTCAATAGCTTTCTGAACATATTCAGATTTTTCGAGATTGAGAGTACCGGGCATACCACCGGGCAGGACAATCATTTCAAGTTCTTCGTCAAGACGTATTTCCTGAGCGATTGTGTCGGCAATAACGGGAATACCGTGAGAGCCTTTTATAATATTGTCGCCTACACCTACGGTAACAACATTTTTACCTGCACGTCTGAGCAGGTCAACAGGTGCGAGTGCTTCGGTTTCTTCAAAACCGTTTGCAAGAAAAACGTAAATCATAATAAAAAGTTCCTTTCATTTAATAAATTGTTTTACAGTGTAATTATCTTCCTGTATAGTATAGCCTGCTGTACGGAAAGAAATACATCAATCAGACTTCTTTGTTTTTACGGTAGTATTCCCTTACTTCCGAAATTTTACCGCATGACATTTTTCCCTCGGGACATTTTTCCGTCGGCAACACATGACGGTCCTGCATATCTGAAAATATTCGGGGCAACTTCCATACACAGTTTTAACATTTCGTCAGCAACGGCACGTATTTCCCACTGAGCTCTCCTGCAACAGCGGTGACGGAAAAAATTAAAGAGTGAACGGACATTCATTGTAACCACAATTTTTGTTTCACAGGCATTCGGCAGTATGAAACGTGCGTCCTCATTGGCAAGTTTACGGGCTTTTGAAAGAGCCGTCTTTTCGTCAATACCGTCTGACATAAACTTGTTTTTATGTTTTTCGGTGAGCAGGTCGGCTATTTTCGTATAACTTTCTGTCAGTTCATTCATTACACGGTCAAATTCGCTTTTGGCTTCGGGGAGTGTTTCAATTTCAGGCGGAGTGACAAATTCAAAACCGTTTTCATTTACATACCGCTGACTTTTCTGTGAATATGAAGCTATTCTGTGACGCACCAGCTGATGCGAGCAGGCACGTGAAATGCCCTCTATACCGAAAGTGAAAGAAACGTGTTCCATAACACTCTCATGACCGACAGAAACAAGCATATCAATGAATTTTCGGGTTTTTTCTTCAGTAAGTCCCTCCCTCAGAGAACTTATGTCACTGCTTGAATAACAGAGCTTGGCGGCAGTTGCGGCAAGCTTTTCAGGTTCGGGAGTATGTGATATAAGATTTACTTTCATTGTTAAGACCTCCGCTTGTGAAAATACATATATTTCTATTTTACCATTTTTACCGCTGTAAGTCAAGGACAAGGCGTAAATAAATTTATGGTAATTTTTTTAAATTGAAATTAAAGTGACAGAATGAAAAAAATTTCCGTATGGGTATGGACATTTTCATAAAAACGTTGTATAATATATTAGTATCTGTAAATTTTACTAATCGGAGGAATGTTTAAAATGATGAAATTCAATAAACTTGTGGCATCTGCGGCGGCTTTCGCCCTTGCGGCTACTGTTGTCGGCTGTACGCCCATAATCGGCAAGGGAACTGAAACGGCTATGAACGCAGACGGCTATGACGTAAGTTCAGGTATGTTCATATTCTATACCATTCAGGCTTATGAAGATGCCGCAAGTATCTTACAGGAAAAAAACGGCACTGCTCCTACTGTAAAAGAGGTAAAGAATGCCCATATTGACGATATCGAAGCTTCAGACTGGATTCAGAACAAAGCAACCGAATATTGTCTGACAATCGCCGCCATTGAAAACGAGTTTAACAGAATAGGCGGTCAGCTTACAAGTGAGGAACTTACCGAAATAGACCAGACGGCAGACGGCTTTATTGATTCCGAACAGAACAGTATATATACAAAAAACGGTGTCGGCAAAGAATCGTTGAAGAACGTTATAAGTGCAACCGGAAGCGGTTCTAATTATTACGGCGGTTACGAGTATATGCAGAAGTACATCTTTGACCACTATTACGGTTTTGAGGGTGAAAAGGGTTGCAGTGAAGAAGAACTCAAAGATTATTTTGATGAAAACTTCGCAAGAGTCAAGTATATTTCAATCAACATGACTGACGAAAACGGTGAGGCTCTCGGTGACGATGAGAAGAAGAAACTTCGCAGTAAAGCAGATGAGTATGCAAAGGAAATAAACAACGAAAAGGACATCATGGATAAAATGCACAGAATGGACGAAATGCAGGAAGACTATGATGAATATGTTGCATCTATGACCACTACCGCAGAGGGTGAAGAAACCACCACCACCACTACTACTACAACAACTACAACCGCTACGGAAACTGATGAGGACGGAAACGTTGTGACCACTACAACAGACCCGTATGAAAACGAACGTCTTGTACAGAGATATACAACCACTACAGCAGACGAAACGGAAGATGAATCCGCAACTACCACAACAACAACCACAGAATCAGATGCCGACAAAGCTGACAGGGAATTTAAAGAATATGTGTTCAGTGATAAACTCGGTATGAACAAAGCGGAAGTTTATGATTATGATGAAAATACTATCTATGTAATCATAAGGGGAGACCTCAGAGAACGTATGACGGAAGACGACTACTGGTCAGAGGACTATATATATAATCTCCAGCTCCTCAAATATA
>JAGAQS010000337.1 GCA_017622635.1 Ruminococcus sp.
ATATGCCTGAAATGGACGGCTATGAGGCTTCACGTCTTATCCGTGAAACAAATAAATCCGTTCCCATAATTGCACTGACTGCCGACAGTATTTCCGAAGCAGAAACAAAATTCGCCGAAAGTGGTATAGACGGCTACCTTTCAAAACCTTTACAGACAGACGAACTTCACGAAATTCTACAGAATTACATCAATATTAAACCTGTTTCGGAAAATGAACATACAGACAGGTATTTTGACTATGATGCACTTTCTTCTGTACTCAATGACGAAAAGGCTGTTCAGCGACTTCTTAAACAGTTTATATCCGCACACGGAAATGACTGTGAAAATCTCCGCAAAGACGTTATTTCCGAAAATTACATTTCCGCAAGGGAAATACTTCATAATATAATAGGAATTTCGGGAAATCTTTTCTGTAAAAAACTTTACGCTATTTCGTGCCGTCTCAGTTCGGAACTGAAAAAGGAGTATTCCGACAGTTTCGATACTTTTGAGGAAGTATGGGACAAAACCATAATTGAAATAGAATCATGTATAAAAAAGACAGTTAAAAATCCCGATACACCCGTAAAAAAACAGTTTCCGGAAATATGGAACGAATTTTTTTCACTCTGTACGGAATTTGATATTTCGGCAGTTGATATATTCGCAGAAAATATAACATTTTTTTCGGACAACATGGAAAAAAACATATTTGAACAACTCAGAAAAGCCGTCATGAACTATGATTTTTTATGGATTTCAGAGAATATGGAGGGATTTAATGTATAATGTACTTTTGGTTGAGGACGACTCAACACTTCGCTTTATCTATTCAAAAATGAAAACATGGACTGAATGTGGATTCAGAATCGCAAAACAGGCGGGAAACGGAAAAGATGCACTTGAAATACTTCAAAAAGAATCTTTCGACCTGATTTTTACCGATATACGTATGCCGTTTGTGGACGGTATTGAAATGCTCCGCAAACTCTCGGAACAGAAAAACAATATACCCGTTATCTTCGCAAGTTCGTATGATGAATTTGAATATGCACGTCAGGGACTTATTCTCGGTGCTTTTGACTATCTTCTTAAACCCGTTGACGAAAAGAAACTTAAAGAAGTACTTGAACGTCTTAAAGTACACCTTGAGGAAACTTCCGATACCGTCAAAATAGAAAAGGCGGTTTCCGACGTATTCGACAACCTCGGAATCTCTGTCGATTCAAGCCCTTTCATATATCAGACAGCAGTTTATTTTTCGGAACATTACGGCGAAGTGTTTACCGCAGACGATATTGCAGAGGCACACGGTTACAGCAAAGACTATTTCGGAAAAATTTTCAAAAAAAATTTCGGTATCACGTTTCATGAAGTATATTCAAGAATAAAAATAGCCTATGCAATAAATCTCTTACGTACAGGAAATTACAAGGCGTATGAAATAAGTGATATTCTCGGATATTCTTCCGTTGATTATTTCACAAAAGTTTTCAAGGAGATAACCGGTGAAACACCGTCAAAATTCAAGGCAAAACTTGAAATACATTAAGGAGACGTTAAAAATGATGACAGATTATGCGGAAATACTTGTTGTTGACGATATGCCCGACCACATAGCATACTCGGGAACTGTACTGCGTTCACAGGGATACCGTGTCTTTGCAGCCACAAGCGGAAAAGCAGCAATAAAATTTCTCGAAAGAAAAATCCCTGACCTTATTATGCTTGATATTCAGATGAATGATATCAGCGGACTTGAACTCTGTGAAATGTTCAAGAACAACCCCCGTACCAAAGATATTCCCATAATTTTTCTTACGGCTGAAATGAGCCCCGAAATAATTCAGAAAGGTTTTTCACTCGGTGGCTGTGATTATGTAAAAAAACCTTTCATAAAAGAAGAGTATCTCGCAAGAGTAAAAACACATCTACAGATTTCAACCCAGCAGAAAGAACTTGCAAACGCAAACAATGAACTGAATCTTTTCTGTTCGGCAGTATCCCACGACCTGAAAGCACCTTTCAATATTATAAATATGCTTATAGAAATGCTGAGACAGGAACTCGGCGACGTTCAGAATGAAGATATTTCAAATATAATGGATATGATTGTTTCAAAGTCCACACAGACAAGAATCATGATTGAAAGACTGCTCGATTTTTCAAAGATGTGCAATGTCAGACCGAAAATGACAACAGTTGACATAAAGAAAATAACGGAAGAAACTTTCAGCGAACTGAAAAAACTTGAAAAGAACAGAAACATTCAGTTTCACTGCGGTGAACTTCCCGAAGTAAACGGTGACCCCGTACTGATTCAGCTTGTAATAAAAAATCTGCTTGCAAACGCCATAAAATACACATCTAAAAAAGAAACGGCTGTAATTGAAGTATCAGGCAGTGAAACGAAAACACATAAAATTATAAAAATAAAAGATAACGGTTCAGGGTTTGATATGGCATATGCAAACAAACTGTTTCAGATTTTTCAGAGACTTCATTCAGAAGAAGAATTTGAGGGGAGCGGTGTAGGGCTTGCACTTGTAAACCGTATAATGCAGAGACATAACGGCAGGATTGAGGCTTACGGACAAATCGGCAAGGGAGCGGAATTTTCCCTGTTTTTTGTAAACTGAAATCAAAGCATTTCCGATGTAATAACGCATCGGAAGTGCTTTTTTTATATTTTATTGTAATAATATGTCGTTTTTTTACAGGAAAATATCTTGTTTTCACAGTGCAAAAAGTCGAAAAACAATGGTAGAATATAATTACAGTAAAGAACACAAAACAAAAGCCGAAAAACAAATTAATATGTCGATTTTTTACAGGAAAATATCTGATTTTCACGGTGTAAAAAAAATGAAAATCATGATAGAATATAATCACAGTAAAGAACACAAACAAAAAAATCTTAAAGACTTAAAGTCGTGAAATAAAACAGGAGGTAAAGTTATGAAAAACTTTAACATTTTTAACCTTTTCAGAAAGGATTCAGAAGAAACATCAACAACAGTTAATACATATAATAACATTGGAGGAGATTTTATGAAAACTACTAACAGATTATTCGCAAAGGTTATATCCGCTTTATCAGCTGTCGTTATGGCAACAACAGGCATGGCAAACTTCTCAATGAAGTCCGACGCAGCTTATGATGACCCCGATTATACAGAACTCGCAGAACAGGTAATCGTTCTTGTAAACGAAGCAAGAGCTGATGCAGGCCTCGACCCGATATATGCTGTACCTTATCTTTTGGACGCAGCAGAAACACGTGCAGAAGAATGTGTTGAAAACTTTTCACATTCACGTGCAAACGGTGAATCTTTCATACAGGTAGTTGATTACAACGTTACTCCGTGGGCTACAGCCGCTGAAAATATTGCCTGCGGTATGAGTACTCCAGAAGATACTTTTGAACAGTGGAAAAACTCTCCGAGTCACTGGGCTGCTATCATGAACCCCGATTATACTCACATGGGTGTCGGCGTAACTTATGACCCCGACAGCGTTTACGGCTGGTACTGGGAACAGCTTTTCATAAAGGTTGACTCTTATGAAGTTCCTTCAGGTGAAATAGAAGGACAGTATATCC
>JAGAQS010000338.1 GCA_017622635.1 Ruminococcus sp.
ACCCGTTTTTCAGGGAAAATATGGACAGTATAATTCAGAATGTGCTTGATGTAAAGGAGTTCACAAGTGGTTTATGTACGGTGTCAGGAGGATATTCTGACAAATTTCCTGTTCTGAATGAAAACGATACATTAAAGGAAATTGCAGATTCAAATGCAATAGCTCTGACGTATTTTATATATATGCCTGAAAGTTCACATTATGAGGGCGTGGACGAAGATGTTAAAAATGCTTTAGACCCGTATTTTCCGTACGGTATTGTGTACATAAATGTTTATGTTTACAGCGATGACGTTTACGGCAGTGTTAAAGAAAAAACGGGAAAATATTATAATGAAAAAGAACTGTTCAGTTATAACGTTGAAATAAAAAACAAAATGGAGGATTTTAAATGAAAGTACAGAAATTAATGGCTATGGCACTAAGTATGAGTCTGGTACTGTGTGCCTGTGCGGAAAAAAAGCAGTCATCGGACGAAGTTTCCGAAGAACCGTCAACAGAACCCGTGACAGAAGCAACAGAGCCTACAGAACCGCCTGCTCCTGAAAAGACAGTGCCTGAAACGCTCCTTGAAAAAATGACGTTGCAGGAAAAAGTTTGTCAGATGTTCATTACAACCCCCGAACAGCTTTCAGGCTGGGACGTTGTCACACTTTATGATGAAATTGTTGAAGAGTCGATTGTAAACTATCCAATCGGCGGAATGATAATGTTTTCCGAAAACCTTGAAACAACTGAACAGACCACACAGCTTATCAGTGATATTCAGGAATGTGCGATGAACAACAACAACGGTATAGGAATGTTCATGTCTGTTGACGAAGAGGGCGGAACTGTTGCAAGAGTTGCCGACTCACTCGGTACAACGGCTTTTGAAGATATGGTCACTTACAGTGACGCAAGTGACGAACACGTTTCATATGAAATAGGATACACAATAGGTACAGACCTTAAAGCACTCGGTTTCAATCTTGACTTTGCACCCGTTGCAGATGTAGATATAAGCGGTGCAAGTGAACTTGGTGGGCGTATGTTCAGCAGTGACCCCGAAATTGTCGCAACTATGGCTTCAAACGTTGCCGTTGGTCTCAAAGATGCAGGAGTATGTGCAACACTGAAACATTTTCCGGGGCTTGGTGCTGCTGAGGGCAATACACATACAGATTCAGACGTGACTATAAGCCGTTCTCTTGACGACCTCCGTGCAACTGAGTTTGTACCGTTCAAAAAGGGTATAGAATCAGGTGCGGACTTTGTAATGGTGGGTCATCAGATTATATCGGGTGTCGGTGACTGGCTTCCGTCCGACCTTTCATATACTGTTGTTACGGAACTTCTCAGAAACGAACTCAGTTTCAACGGTCTTATAGTAACAGATTCACAGATGATGAATACCATTACAGACGTTTATTCTGCCGGTGAGGCAGCTGTTATGGCTGTCAATGCAGGTGTTGACATAGTTCTTATGCCTGCCGACCTTACGGAAGCAATTGATTCTGTATGCAGTGCGGTTGAATCGGGAGAAATAGGACAGTCACGTATAGATGAAAGTGTTCTGCGTATACTTAACAAGAAGTACGAAATGGGTCTTATAAACGAGAATATAGCAACAGAACCCGAAGAAGTTCCCACAGAGGAAACTACCGAAACTTCAACCGAAGAAACAACAGAAACTACAACTGAAACAGTTACAGAAGCCCCCGTTGTTACAGAGACTGTAACTCAGACTGTAGGCGGATATGTTGCAGGAACATTTGTAAATCCCAATGCAACAACAACTACAACCACCGTTGAGGACTATAATTATGATTATGATAACGGATACTATGATTTCGGTTATGGTTATGATGATGGATATTATGACTATGGGTATGATGATTACGGCTATTCTGATGATTATTATGGCTGGTAAAAATTCAAAAAAATATACTGGACAGGGAGTGGTAGCG
>JAGAQS010000339.1 GCA_017622635.1 Ruminococcus sp.
CAATCTGCTGATTGAAATCTGTAACTTCATTTGTAATAATCTGATATGTACTCATTTCGACAAGAAGCGTATCAATATCCGATTTTACGGTTTCATAGTCTTTTATATCACGGCAGTATATATAATTACGGAAATTTTCCTCAATACTTGCCGAAAGACTCAACGGCTGGGCAGATTCAAGCGTACCGGGATTCTGTATTTTTTCCAGTATGTCAAGTTCTTTTTCAAGGCTGTCTATTTCCCAGTTTATACTTATCTGTGTATCATCGGGATATACTTCCGCAATAATACTTCCCGTGCCGAGTTTTCCGCCGTCGGAAACATTGTAACTGAGTACACCGTTTCCGCTGTATCTTTTTACTTCTTCGTCCCTTATAAATACGCCCTTTACCGTTTTTGAGGATATGGCTTCCGCCATAAGAGCGGATTCCGTAGCGGTTTCTTTATTGCGGAAATTGTAGACTATGCTTATAAAAATAACAAAGAACAAAATAAGAACTGCATTCCTGAGAATCTTGACAATGATTCCGCTGTCCGATTTATTAGAACGCATTCACATCACCGTCTCAGTCGTTTTTCTCAGACACGTCGAGAATTGAAACAGCCCTTGCAGGAATGATTGTTGATATTGCGTGCTTGTAGACAAGCTGTTGTTTACCGTCACAGTCAAAGATAGCGACGTAGCCGTCAAAGCCTCTTATCATTCCCTTGAACTGAAATCCGTTTGTAAGGATAACAGTTACCATAATCTTTTCTTTTCTGCACTGGTTCAGGAATACGTCCTGTAAATTAATAGTTTTGTTCATACACAAATCTCCATTCTTTTTTCAAAATAAAATATATGTATTTATATACACTCAATACATTATATCACAGATTAAAGTAATTTTCTATAGTTTTTTGAGACTTTTCTGAAATTTCATTTTTTTTATTAAATTCGTCCAAAAATATCCACTTAATACGTGTATTTTTTCTAAACCAAGTAAGCTGTCTTTTGGCATAACGTCGTGTTTCCTGTTTTATACTGTCGATACATGATTCAAGAGTCACCTTGTTTTCAAAGTACGGTATAAGTTCCTTATACCCTATGGCATTGGACGCTGTTTTCATTCCGCTCTCACGCCACAGACTTTCAGCCTCACCGACAAGACCGTTTTCAACCATTTCGTCAACACGCCTGTTTATTCTGTCATATAAAATCTGCCTGTCATGAAAATTCAGACCGATAATAAGTGAATCATACGGACTTTCGACAAGACGGCTCTCCGCTTTAAGTTCACTGAATCTGCGTCCCGTAACATGAAAGACTTCCAAAGCACGTACAACCCTTACTGTATTGTTCATGTGTATTGATTCGGCAGATACGGGGTCAGTCTCAACAAGTTTTTGATACAGAAATTCATTTCCCTTTTCACGTGCCAGCCTGTAAAGTTCTGCACGGTATTCCTCATCACTTCCGCCCTCCGAAAATTTCACATTTTCAAGAAGTGAATCAATATAAAGACCCGTACCGCCGACAATTACCGGAAGTTTTCCCCTGCTGAGAACGTCCTGTATTTTTTCGTTTGCAAGTTTCACATAGTCCGAAACACTGAAAGAAACGTCCCTGTCAAGAAAATCAATAAGATGATGCGGAATACCCTGCATTTCCTGTACGGTCGGCTTTGCGGACGCTATGTCAAGACCTTTATAAATCTGCATTGAGTCGGCGGAAATTACTTCACCGTCATACTTCTTTGCAAGTTCAACACCAAGTGAGGTTTTTCCCGAAGCCGTAGGACCTACCACCGCCAATACCTTGTTTTTACCGTTCACATAATTCCCCCTTTAATCAGGTACGCCCGAACTGATGTGCAATATTATTTTTTGTCATTGTAAACATTACAGGTCTGCCGTGCGGACAGTGACGGATTTTTTCGTCATAATAAACCTGCTCCGCAAGTGACTGTAATTCACTCATACTGTTTTTGTCGTTTGCTTTTATGGCAGCCTTGCAGGCAACAGTATGAAGCATATCGTCAAGCATATGTGACTGCGGATTGTGACGGTAAAGACGAAGATTATCGGCAATTTCCGAAATTACCGCTTCTATGTCAAGTTCCGTCACAAAAGTCGGCACTGCCTTAGCCGAAACACATGGATTTTCCGAAAAGTCAAATAAAAATCCCATATCCTCAAGAAGTTCCCTGTTTTCTTCCATTGCACTGAATTCTTCGGCAGTCAGAAGGACTTTTATTTCATTAATAAGCATTTGTGCATATTGACGGCAGTTTCTGCTTTTCAGCCTTTCAAAAATTATGCGTTCATGTGCGGCGTGCTTGTCAATCATAACAATTTTATTGTCCTCTGTTTCAGCGATTACATAAAGTCCGAAAGCCTCACCTATAACACGTATTTTCTGTTTTTCCGTCCATACGGATTCCGTACTTTTTTCAGGTTCGGAAACTGTTTTCTTTTCAGGCGTTTCAGCTGTCTCAAATGATTTACTGCTGATATAACTGAAATTTTCAAACGGTTCGGAAACTGTTTTATTTTCCGTTTCATGTGGAATTTTTAACGGTTTACGGACTGCTGTTTCTGGTTTGCTGTATGCACTGCAAACCTCAATTTCAGCCGTTTCAAGAACTTCTTCAGGAACAGAATTATTATTGTTTTCGGCAAGTTTTTTTTCGGTTTCTTCAATCCTGTCAACAGGAGTAAATATAAACTCCTGCTGTTGTTCGATTTCTTCTTTTTCCTGTACCGTCACATCTGTCTGTTTTGCTGTGGGTTTCAGTTCAAATTCATAAATAAGACCGTCTTTGACCATAGCATTCTTTACTGCCGAAAATACGGTATCAGAAACTTCCTTTTCATTTGTGAAACGCACTTCCGCTTTCGATGGGTGAATATTCACGTCAACGGCAGACGGTGCAATGTCAATCATTAATACACACGCAGGAAATTTTCCTGTCATTACCATATTTTCATACGCACTTTCAAGAGCGACAGAACATATTTTTGAATGTACATATCTGCCGTTTACAAAGAAATTCTGAAAAGAACGGTTATTCTTTGAATAAAGTGGCTTTACGGCATAACCCGTTATATGTATACCGTTATCCTCATAATCGACGGGCATCATGTCACGTGCAAAGTCACGCCCGTAAACTGCATATACCGCCGAAAAAAGTTCACCGTCACCGCTTGAATTAAATTCTATTCTGTTGTCACGTATGAACTTGAATGAAATTTCGGGGTGTGAAAGTGTTATCCTCTGAATAACCTGACTGACGGCGTTTGCCTCTGTAACTTCTTTTTTCATGAACTTACGGCGTGCAGGAACGTTATAGAAAAGGTCACGTATAATAATGGTCGTACCGTCGGGACAACCGCTTTTTTCGTGAAGTACTTCCTCACTGCCCTCTATCCTGTACAAAGTCCCGTAAGTCTCATCTTTTTGTTTTGTCATTGTCTCTGCTCTGGAAACAGCAGAAACGGAAGCGAGTGCCTCTCCCCTGAATCCGAGAGTACATATATTTTCAAGGTCATCTTTTGTCAGAATCTTACTTGTT
This sequence comes from Ruminococcus sp., assembly GCA_017622635.1. Lineage (GTDB taxonomy): Bacteria > Bacillota > Clostridia > Oscillospirales > Ruminococcaceae > Ruminococcus. Next base: position 3,555 of record JAGAQS010000339.1, read on the forward strand.
GCGTGACGGAGAAAAGCCTTAGGAACATCGTCAAATGACATTCCGCACCCGTCGTCAGTAACACGCATATAGGGCAGACCGCCGTTTTTTATCTCGACAGTTATATGACCTGCCCCCGAATCAATCGCATTTTCCACAAGTTCCTTTATTACGGAAGCGGGTCTTTCTATAACTTCGCCTGCCGCAATAAGTTCTGACATTTCCCTGCTAAGAATATTGATTGACGGCACTTTTTTTCTCCTTTCAGAATTTATATTCCGAGTATTGTAAATACTCCGTGTTCCGCAAAAACTTCCTGTATCCAGTCATTTACGTCCTTTACAGCTTCTTTTGTACGTCCGAAAGCTGCTTCACATATAAGCTGCCAGTCCTCCGGTGTAATCTCCGTATTTTCATAAGGAGAATATTTCGGCAGAACGTCAAGAAAAAGTTTTTTCAGACCTGTATCGCTGAAATCCTCATCATAAATATATATTGAATCGTCATTCCAAAATAAATTATTCCATTTACCCCTGAAAAATTCATGGC
>JAGAQS010000340.1 GCA_017622635.1 Ruminococcus sp.
CCCTGCTCAACTGCATTTCCACCATCGACAGAGTGACATCGGGTCACATCTATCTCGAAAACATCGACATAACCGCCCTCAAAGGCAAACAGCTCAATCAGTTCCGACGTGAAAAACTCGGTTTTATCTTTCAGGACTTCAACCTGCTCGACACCCTCACGGCTTACGAAAATATCGCACTTGCACTGTCAATACAGAAAGTAAGTCCCGCAGAAATTGACAAAGCTGTGAAGAACGTCGCACAGCAACTGGGCATTACAGGAGTTTTACAGAAATATCCCTATCAGATGTCAGGCGGTCAGAAACAACGAATTGCGTCGGCGAGAGCAATTGTGACAAATCCGAAACTGATTCTTGCCGACGAACCGACAGGAGCGTTGGACTCGAAGTCCGCCAAAATGCTTCTGGAGCGTTTCAATTACCTCAACTACGAACACGATGCGACTATTATGATGGTTACGCACGACAGTTTCACGGCAAGTTATGCGTCCCGTGTCCTGTTCATAAAGGACGGTAAAGTGTTCCACGAAATATGCAGAGGAAGCGACAACCGCAAGCAGTTTTTTGACAAGATAATAGATGTTGTTACACTGCTGGGAGGTGACGTAAACGATGCTCTTTAAACTCTCTTTCAGCAATATCAGAAAAAGTTTCCGTGACTACGCCATATACTTCTTTACACTTATAATAGGCGTTGCTGTTTTCTACGTGTTCAACGCAATAGGCGAACAGACAGCATTTCTGAAAGTCTCACAGAATACAAACGACATAATCGAACTTCTTAAAAATATGCTTAATGGTATAAGCGTATTTGTTTCGGTAATTCTCGGACTTCTTATTGTATACGCAAGCCGTTTCCTCATGAAACGCCGAAACAAAGAATTTGCCCTTTACCTTATTCTCGGAATGGGAAAAGGAAGAATTTCCGCAATCCTGCTCATAGAGACAATTATTATCGGAATTGGTTCACTCGGTGTCGGTCTGCTTATCGGCATAGGACTTTCACAGCTTATGAGTACGCTTGTTGCAAATCTCTTTGAAGCCGATATGACTGAATATACATTCATGGTATCAAGTGAGGCGATTATAAAGACAGCTATATACTTTGGAATCATGTATCTTGTTGTAATGATTTTCAACAGTTTCATGATAAGCAGGTGCAAGCTGATAAACCTTTTGCAGTCGGGCAAGAAGTCTGAGAAACTCAAACTCAAAAACCCCGTACTCTGCGTAATCATATTTATAGTTTCTGTATGTGCATTGGGATACGCATATTATACTGCCGGCTGGAAAACCAACGACATGGATACAAAAAAACTTTTTAAAATCATAGCCATAGGTGCAGTATCGACATTTCTTATATTCTGGTCTGTATCGGGAATGATGTTAAGGGTTGTAATGTCCATGAAAAAGAAGTATTACAAGGGTCTTAACAGTTTCACTTTCCGACAGATAAGCAGTAAGGTCAATACAACAGTAGCGTCAATGAGTGTTATATGTCTTATGCTTTTCGTGACTATCTGTACATTGTCATCAGCATTTTCAATAAGAAACTCTATGAACGCAAACTTAAAAGAAATGTGTCCTGCTGACTTTGAATGGTGCTGGGCTGAATATCATAATCAGGAATTACAGTACACCGACATAATAGAAAAAACTCACGAATATGATGTAAATATTGAAGAAAATTTCAGCGAATCCGTTCATTTCCATAACTACGGAGACAAGAGTTTTACTTTTGCTGATTCTCTTGGCAGTCATCTTGACGAAATGAAAGCAAATTATATGTACCTTGATTATGACAAAACTGAAGATATTTTCAGATTGAGTGACTATAACGCACTTATGAGACTTTACGGCAGAAAAGAAATAACTCTCAATGAAAACGAATTTATTTTAATGTGCGACTTCAAGAGCATGAAAGCAATCAGAGACGAAACCCTGAAAACAGACAAGGAAATAACAGTTTTCGGACATACCCTCACATCAAAGTATGATGAATGTCAGGACGGCTTTATAGATATTTCGTCACAGCATATAAATGCCGGTGTTTATATTGTACCCGACAATGTTGTTGACGAAAACTTCGCAAAGACAGATTATTTTATAGGCAATTACAATGCCGGAACAAAAGAAGAAAAACAAGCCGTTGAAGACAAAATTATAGCCGAATACAAGAAATTTATCAACACATGGACACCGACAGTGGAAAATCTCAATGTTGTATATACAGATTCAATTAATACAAGAATTGACATTGCAGAAGCTACTGTAGGTCTCGGTGCAATAGTCACATTCCTTGGACTGTATATCGGTTTAATCTTCCTTATTTCATGTGCTGCAATACTTGCTCTTAAACAACTCTCCGAAAGTGTTGACAGCATTTCAAGATATGAAATGTTACGCAAAATAGGTGCAGAAGAAAGCGACATATCAAAGTCTCTTTTCAGACAGACAGGTATATTTTTCCTCCTTCCGCTTCTTCTCGCCTGCGTACATTCAGTATTCGGCATGAAATTCTCAACATTCATACTTGAAGTTTTCGGTACTGAAAAACTTGCCGAATCAATAGGCTTTACCTCAGTTATGATACTTCTGATTTACGGCGGTTACTTCCTGATAACATATCTTTGCAGTAAATCAATTATAAAAAGTCACAAATAAAAAATTTTCCCCGTACTTTTCAGTTACGGGGAATTTTTTCTTGATAAAATTGTAAAAATATGGTAGAATAGTATTATCAGAATCCAAAGGGGAAATTTTTATGGAAAATAAAAAAATCATAAAGAAACGTACACGCTATACCGCAGGAAAAGTCTACTATAAAACCATTCCGTGCAAGACAACCATGCTTGAATATGAAAAAATAAATAACTACTGCATAAAGAATAATATTTCAAAAAGTTGTTTCATGTCAACGGCAGCAATGTATTTCATTGACAACAATGTAGATATCGACGAATTTTATAATTCAGGTGAAAACAATGACTGACAATTACGAAAACTGCCGTCTGTGTCCGAGAAGATGCGGTGTGAACAGGTATATAAACAAGGGATTCTGCGGTACGGGTTCGGAAATACTGTCCGCAAGGGCTTCACTGCACAAGTGGGAAGAACCCTGTATATCCTACAGAAACGGTGCAGGAACGGTATTTTTTTCAGGCTGTAACCTGCACTGCTGTTACTGTCAGAACAACAGAATAAGCAACGAAATTTTCGGTAAAAAATTAAGTATATCCGAACTTTCAGATATATTTCTTTCGTTGCAGAACAAGGGTGCGGACAATATAGAACTTGTTACACCGACACATTTTGTACCGTCAATAATAAAGGCACTCGACCGTGTAAAACACAGACTTGAAATACCCGTAATTTACAATACAGGCGGTTACGAACTCACCGAAACAATTGATTTATTAAACGGCTATATTGATGTTTATATGCCCGACATCAAATATTTTTCGTCGGAAGTGTCTGCACGCTATTCAAATGCACCCGACTATTTTGAATATGCGTCATCTGCCATTCTTGCCATGAATAAACAGACAGGTAAGCCCGTTTTCAACGAACAAGGTGGATTAATCAGGGGTGTTATTATACGTCACCTTGTTCTGCCGTCACACCGTCATGACTCCATTAAAATAATTGAATGGATTGCGGAAAATGTTCCCGACGCACTTGTAAGTATAATGAACCAGTATACGCCTTTTGACTTCATTGACCCAAAATTCACCGAAATAAAACGCCGTGTAACCAAAATGGAATACAACAGTGTTGTCCGTCATGCCGAAAGTCTCGGAATAAACGGCTACACTCAGCAACCGTCATCTTCTTCGGAAAAGTATGTTCCCGATTTTGACCTTTCGGGACTGTAATATAAATATCACGTTTTACATAAAATATAAAAAAACAAATAAACGGAGATTCAGAATGAAAAAAATAATAAGTGTGATTTTAAGTGGATTTACGGCACTTTCAATCATGTACGGAAATCTTGTCAACGCTTCAGCTGTCATAGAATTTTATGACGGAAAATCAGAGGTTGAAATAAACGGAGAAATGTTTGAACAAAATTCAAACGGCTACCACAGAGATATTGCCATGCTTGCCTCCTCACTCAGCAGTGCAAGTTACAACGGCAACAGGGAAAACGGCTACTATATAAACCGTTCATACGAAAATCTCGGTTTTGACGTTGAAAACGACGTGACGCTTTTCAGTTATGAGGGTGCGGAAAACAACGCTTCTTACAATACCGACCTGATAGATGTTTACGGCGATTCACTGGCTTTTTCAATCGCCACACGTGAAATAGACAATAAACGTCTGCTTGTCATAGCACTGCGTGGGACAAACCTTAATAATACAAGTGATATTCTAAGCGATATTTCAATATTCGGCACAGACTTCTATAAGGACAGTTCACCGACAGGTTTTATAAACTTCTTTAAAAAAGTCTCCATAGGTTTAAGCCTGTACCTTGACGAACACCCCGAAATTGAAGAATCCGCCGATAACGGCAGTCTTAAAATTCTTATCACGGGTCACAGTCTCGGCGGTGCGGGAACTAATCTTCTCGGTGCTTACTTCAATACTCATGAGGACAACGATTACAGCGGTTTTGACGAAAAAGTAAACACAATGTTCAGTGAAAAACTTGATATTCCGCAGAATGATATTTTTGTGTACAGTTTTGCCTGTCCGAATGTATACTACGGTGACCCGACTGTTGCGGACTGTGACAATGTTATCAATGTTATAAATGAAAGTGACCTGATACCGCAAGTCCCGAACGGTCAGAAATTCGGACAATTCGTATATTTCGACACAAACGAGGATA
>JAGAQS010000341.1 GCA_017622635.1 Ruminococcus sp.
ACTAAGTTTGTCATCAATGCTCTTATGAGCACACTTGGTATAAAACTTGTTATGAATATGCCACAGCAATGGTACTTCTTGCCCGTGCGTCAGGAATCCCCGCAAGGTTCTGCGAGGGTTACAATATGTCACAGCCTTACAACAACAGGGCAATAGATACAAACTTTGTAGTAACAGGCAATGACGCTCACGCTTTCCCCGAACTTTATATAAGGGGATTCGGTTGGCTTTCGTTTGAACCGACCGTAAGCAGTGACGAAATTATTGAGGAGGGAAACACAACGGCTGATTCTCTCGCAAGGGCAGGAATTATAATTCTTCTGTCTGCCTTGGCGGTGATGATGTTCATTTTCCTTTACCCTGCAATTTCACACAGGTTATTCATTTTCAGGTACAGCAGAAAATCACCGAATGATGCGGTATGTGCAATAATGTGCAGAATGTACCGTATTTTCGGAATCGACAGAAGCTATACTTCTCAGGAAACCGCAGAAATTATACACAACGAATATAACGCAGATATTTACAGTATTGCGGAAATGTTCAGCAGAGCGGTCTACGGAGGTGCTGTACTGAATGATACAGAAAGAGAAAAAGCCATGTCGGAGTACATAACGGCATATGAAGCTTTGAAAGAGAAAAAAGGAAAAAGGAACAGGAAATAAAAAAAATCTGTATTCATGAAAAAAAGCGGTTTTTGGGGGAAGATTCTACTGATGTCAAGACAGAAATCCGCAGTACAGATATCAGCAGAATTTATCCCGTGACGGCAATAATCAGATACAGATAAAAATGTCTAATGGAGGTATTTATGCTGAATAAAAAAAGGAAGGGTCTTTACGGTGTTACACTTGCAGCTCTCGTGTTTGTAAGTGCCTTTAACGGCTCATACAGATATATAAACGAGGCTTACGCAATGGAAGATTACCATTCCTGGAGTCAGATGGACGAGAGATGGGCGGATATTCCCATGGGGTCTTCAAATATGGCTGATTCGGGCTGTTTCGTCACATCAATCGCAATTATGGCTGCACATTCGGGTTCTGTAAATCCGGAAACTTTCAATCCCGGAGTTTTTGCTCAGGCTATCAACGGAATAAACGGTTTTGATTATTATGGTTCTCTGGCAAGCTGGTCAACGGTTTCTGTCATAATTCCCGATGTGAAAATAGTCGGGGTGAACCGATTCAGTTCGTACGACGAGAGCGGTAAGGCTGACGAAATCCGTTCGGCTATGGAAGACGGTTATTACGTTATATGCAATGTCGGCAATCACTGGGTTTTCGTGGAAAATGTTACAGGCGACGACGTATACATGATTGACCCTGCCAAAGACGAGGTTCTTATGTTTGATACCTACAGTAATTACAATATTACTGAATATGAAATCCTAACAGGCAAGAATCCGCCGTCATTATTCACTGATTCGGACGGTAACAATGCTGTTACAACAACTTTTGTTACTGCCGAAACCACAGAGACAACTACTGAAACTACAACTACTGAAACAACAACAGAGACTACGACGGAAACTACAACAGAGTCAACTACGACAGAATCCACAACCACCACTACC
>JAGAQS010000342.1 GCA_017622635.1 Ruminococcus sp.
AGTTTCAGGTACATATCATAGCCGACAGCCTCCATATGACCGTGCTGTCTGCCTCCGAGAATACTTCCTGCTCCTCTTATTTCAAGGTCACGGAGAGCAATACGAAAACCGCTTCCGAACTGTGTGAATTCTCTCATTGCATTGAGACGTTTTGACGCTGTTTCGGTCAGTACCTTATCTTTCTGATACGTGAAATAAGCGTATCCCCTCCTGTTTGAACGTCCGACACGTCCCCTTAACTGATAGAGCTGTGAAAGTCCGAAACGGTCAGCGTCGTCAATAATGAGTGTGTTCACATTCGGAACGTCAACGCCCGTTTCTATTATAGTGGTACATACAAGTATATCAATTTCATGTTCGACAAGTTTTTCCCATATATCAGACATTTCCTCTTCACTCATCTGACCGTGTGCATAAGCAATACGTGCGTCGGGCAGTCTTTCCTGCAAACGTGCGGTACAAGCCTGAATGGTTTCTATTCTGTTGTGAATGTAATAAACCTGACCGCTTCTTCTGAGTTCACGCACTATTGCCTGGATTATCGTACTGACATTGTATTCTATAACATAAGTCTGTACGGGGTATCTGTCCTGTGGGGGTTCTTCCAGTACCGACATATCACGTATACCACTCATTGCCATGTTTAAGGTACGTGGAATAGGTGTAGCCGAAAGCATCAAAACATCAACACCGCTGAAACTCTCTTTGAATTTTTCCTTGTGTGCCACTCCGAAACGCTGTTCTTCGTCGATTATTGCAAGTCCCAAATCCTTGAAAACAACACTTTTTTGAATTATCTTATGTGTACCTATAATAAGGTCAATCCTGCCCTGTTTAAGTTTTCTGAGAATTTCTGTCTGCTGTCTTGGTGTACGGTATCTTGAAAGAAGTTCTATATTTACGGGGAACTGTTCAAAACGTCTTAAAGCCGTCTGATAGTGCTGATACGCAAGAACGGTAGTAGGTGCAAGGATTGCACACTGTTTGCCCGAAAGAATACACTTCATTGCCGCACGGAACGCAACTTCCGTCTTTCCGAATCCCACATCTCCGCACAACAGTCTTTCCATAGGTTTACTGCTTTCCATATCGGACTTTATTTCCGCTATTGACTGTAACTGGTCGTCCGTCTCGATATACGGGAAACGTTCTTCAAAATCACGCTGTATTTCGTCGTCGGGAAAAAACGCAAAACCCCTGCTCTGTTCACGTTTCGCATAGAGTTCAATAAGTTCGTGTGCCATATCCTTTACGGCACGCTTTACATTTCCCCTTGTTTTCTGCCATTCACCCGACGAAAGTTTATTTAATCTCACACCGCTGTCGTCACGTGGTCCTATATATTTTGAAACCATGTCAAGCTGTGTTACGGGTATATAAAGCTTATCCGTACCTGCATACTGAATAGTGATGTAATCTTTAGTCACACCGTCAAATTCAAGTTTGCGTATACCTATAAAACGACCTATTCCGTGACCCGAATGTACTACCAAATCACCCTCCGCAATATCGGCAAGACTGCGTATTTCTTCGGCTTTGTTTTTCTTTTTGCGTCGTTTTCTGCTGTCCATGGCACGACCCTGAGTAATGAGAACGGTTTTGTTTTCCGTATACTCAAAACCACCGCTGAAACTTCCCGACATAAGACACACACGGCTGTTTTCGGGAACTGTATCATTATTGCAGATGTCGCACTTTATTCCCTGTTTCCTCAAATCCTCACATATAACGGGCAGTGTCTTTTCACTTCCCGCACAGAGAATAATTCTGTACTTTCTTTTTACAAATTCCTCCAAATCCTCTGTTAACTGTTTCATCTCACCGCCCCACACGGCAGTCTGAACCGCTTCAAAACTTACAAGACGACGGAAATCTATACGTTCACCGCCCTGCATGAAGTTACTGATATACAGACAGACGTATTTTTCAGCTATATTCTGTATCTGCGGAAGTTCAATAATATGACCGTCAAGCCCCCTGCAAAGCTGACCGTCCTCCATAAGAATTTTAACGTCTTCATTGTGACGTGAAATTATACCGCCCGCACTGTCCATAACTGCGGAATAGTCACTGAATATAACAATGCCGTCTGTATAATCGAAAACGGTTGACGGTTTATCATAGACAAGAGAGTAATATTTCTGACCGTGAGGAAGTATTTCACCTGAACGGAGTCTGTGAACGTCCGCACCGAGATTCTGACGTATAAGGTCAGCACGTTTTCCCCTTGCCTTTGAAATCAGACTTTCTATTCTGTCCGCAAGTTCTTCATTATTGTAAAGTATCTCACTTGCAGGGGGAATTTCAATTTTTTCAAGCGGTTCTGTACGCCTCTGTGTATCCGTCTCAAATTCTGAAATAGTGTCTATTTCGTCGCCCCACAGTTCAACACGCACGGGTTTATCAGCCTGTACGGGAAAAATGTCAATTATAGAACCACGCACGGAAAACTGTGATGCACCCTCTACCCTTTCACAACGCTGATAACCGTTTTCGGAAAGAACCGACGAAAATTCAGCAAGATTGATTTCCTGTCCCTGACGTATTTCAATAATCGAGGACAGCAGTTTTTCAGGCGGAATAACAGGTTGCATAACAGCCTCTATTCCTGCACATATTACCTTGCTTTTTCCCCTGATAACCTTTGTAAGTGCGGACAGCCTCATATATTCGTATTCATGGTTAGCGGTGTCAACGGGTGTGAAAACAAGTTCCTTTGACGGAAAAAGCACAGCCGTTTCGTCGCCTGCCATCATGTTTATATCATCGCACAGTTTTCTTGCCTCTGCCTCCGTACCTGATATTACTATATTTACTTTACTGTCAGAAAGTGCATATATAAGGTTTGCCCTGTGTATATGTGAAAGACCTGTCACGGAAACGGGTGATATCTTTTTGTCAATTGATTCACATATACTTCTGTAACCCGAAAGTTCCCTGAAAAGATTTTTAAAAAGTTTCATTGTTTTATATCTCCATTCTATGTCTGAAAAAAAGGCTTTTAATTATATTTATTCATTGCCACGTCGGTTTTTCCCTGAACCATAAGTTTTATGCTCTCACAGGCGTTTTCTGCGGAAACTTTCATTTTTTCCGTATCTTCCTTACTGAATTTTCCGAGTACCCATTTTGCAAGGTCATAATCGGGGTGCGGTTTTTTTCCGACACCGATTTTTATACGCTGAAAATCGTCTCTGCCCGTAAGGTCTATGATACTACGCAAACCGTTGTGACCACCGTGACTGCCTTTTCTTCTTATACGGATTTTACCGCAGTCAAGTGAAATATCGTCACATACGACTATAAGTTTTGTAACATCAATTTTATAAAATTCAAGTGCCTGTACTACAGATTCTCCGCTGTTATTCATGTAAGTTGTGGGTTTAAGAAGCAGACAGTTTGCACCGTTTATATTGACATCTGCTGTCTTTCCCTTGAAACGAAGTCGGTTTATTTCAGTATTATACTGTGAGGCGAACAGGTCGAGAACGTTAAAGCCTGCATTATGACGTGTATTGTCGTACTGCATACCGGGGTTGCCCAGACCTGCTATGACGTATTCGGGTTTACCCGACTGCACTGTTGTATTCTGAGAAATTCTGTCAAAAACATCAAAAATACTCATTTGTTTTTTCTCCTTGTATAAAGTTTTATATAAAAATATGTTCTTACATCTGAATTATAACATTTTTTTCTGACAATTTCAACTGTAAAATAAATATGCATATTTTGTCAGGATTCGTACGAAATACAGAAAATACAAAGATTAACAGCCAAATTGATTATAATATACTTGACAAAATACCCAAAGAGTGATATACTGAATTTTGTTATAAAACCGTAACCAATAACAAGGAGTTTAAAAAAATGAATATAAAAAAATTTATTGCGTCTGCTTTTTCAATTGCAGTATCAGCAACGGCTTTTATGGTCATGTCGGTTTCGGCATATGCGGCAGATATAAATATTCCATATACACAGTCAGAAGGTTCTCTCACAATAAGTGACGACACAAGGGCAGTAAGAGTAAATATCTGCAATACGTGGAGCGGAAACAGTATTGAAGATATAAGCACGGATACGGCAGTAAGTGAAAAAATCGTTGTGAATTTCACTGTTGACGGTCTCAGTGAGGACAACGGTGAAGATTTATATGCCTATCTGATAGGCAGTGCAGGTGACAACAGTGCATGGTCTGCCGACGAAAGCGGTAACAAAACAGTTGCCATAAACGGCGACGGTGACTATACCGCCACATGGACTCTCAGCGAAGATTCCGATACAATCGAAAATCTTATACTACAGTCAAATATAACAATTGATGCCGAAAAAACTCTCAAAGAAAGCGGTATAACAATTACTGTCAATTCCGTTTCAACCGTAGGTGAAATTGATACAAACACCACTACAACAACCACTACAGAACCTACTACCACTACTACAACATCATCAACCACAACAACCACTGCATCAGCAGTCATTGCACAGACTCCTGCCCCTACAGGTGACAACGGTGTCGGTGCTGTACTTACCGTGGCAACGCTTGCAGGCGTTTCAATGATTCTTTCAAAAAAGAAAAATAACTGACGGCAACAGTTTATTAACATTGCTTTTCCAATGCCCTCTGTTTTCAGGGGGCTTTTTGGACAAAAAGAGGAAAAATCAAAATATGAAAAAATTTAATTGCAAAAATTTACTTATACTCTTGTTTTTGTTCAATGCTTCATGCACGTCAGAAGTAGGACAACTTTCAATAAATATCCCTGTGGAATCCTCAGACCCGAATGCAGTCACTTTTGATGACGGGGACTTTTCTTTTGCCTCCGTCATAAATGATGACAATGAATCAGCCTGCGGTGAACTTTCCGTAACTGAAGTTATGGGCAACAGAATGCTTAAATTCACCGACGACATGACAGTATCACTTGACGGCAAAGTCCAGAAAATAAGCATAAATGCCGTTAAACTCATAGGTACTGAAAATCTGCCGAAAGTGAGAAGCATTGAATTTGACGTTTATGCAGATG
>JAGAQS010000343.1 GCA_017622635.1 Ruminococcus sp.
ACGCTCAAAACTTATAGCTTTTTCTGAAAGACCCTGCAAAGTGTAATTATATTTCTTGCTTGAAATAACTTTTATTCTTTCAGGAGTTTTCAGATAGAGAAGAAGAAAATTATTCTCGTCGGGGTTATTGTTCAGTGTACGCACAATTTTACTTCTTATATATATATAATTTTTCGCTTCTTCACTGTTTTCGCCGACTTCTTCATAATACAGCTTTTCCTTATCCGAAAGTGGCAGGGAAAAAGCTGTTTCTTTTTGTCTTTTCTCAGCTTCACGGTGTTGCCTTTCAATTTTGTCAAGCCGTTTCTGACGTATTTCGTCAAGTTTAAGGTTATTTTTCAGGTCTTCCGTATAAACCGCCCTGTAAATGACATAGAGTGCAAGAGCGTCATTAAGTGCATTATGGAAACTGCCCGAAGGTGTATAATCAAAAGCAGAAGCGAGTTCCTGTATATTTACAGGTTCGGGAAGTTCCATTTTTTCCGTAATGTCCCACTGTATATCAAAAATCTTACTGCTTACTTTCTGTATACTGCACGAACTTTTACGGAATTTCTGATGTTGCCTCACGTCCGACAACAGAGCAGGCTTGTCAAAATTTCCCCACACATAAATATCATCTATCATGTATTTTTTCATAAGGTTTACTATTATGCACATAACGTCATCACTGTCGGGGGAATTGTTTATTTCCTCCTGAGTAAGCTTTGTAAGTTTTCGGCACTGCTTTGTAAGTTTCGGAAATTTGTGCGGTCTGCACGTACAGTAAAATTTTTCCTTTACTTCATATTTATCGTCACATATAACCACGCCCGCCGAAAGTATTTCACTGTCATATTTGTTAATACAGTAACCGCATGTAAATTCAAAATCCGCAAAACAAAGATATTTATTTTTACACATTTTACCCCTCCTGTATCACAAAAACTTCTTTTCAAAAAGAAGTACGGGGTATCCCTCATAATAGGGCTTTACGATTTCGGGGTGATTGTCGGCATAACTGAAAATTTCGTCGGCAAGACCGTTTTCAAGGAATCCGACAAGCTGTGAAAGCGGTCTGTTGTAAAGTTCACTGCATATCGACGCAATTGTAATTGCACGCCGTCCGTTTACATTCATTATTCTGTAGGGCCATATTCGACAGTCAAAAGGTTTTCCGTCACCGAGTATACAGCCATTTTCGGTGAGGGCAGGACACGAAAAAAGCCCCTCTTCCGACAATTCGTCCGCTTTGAATATATAACCGCCGTCTTTTGCGATAAATTCGGCTTCGGGTTTAAGTTCAAGTATTCTGTCACGTATATTTTCAGTAAATACGGGCGTTTCCCATATGTCATACCTGTCAAACACACAGCACAGCCGACATTCCGCACATGAACTGCTGTCAAGAATTTTTTTCAGCATAAAAATTTTCCTTTCCTTAAAATATTTTAAGACAAAAAGGACTGCGGAGGCAGTCCCTTTCATTCAATGCGTATCCTTTATGGCGTTTTTTGCCCTTGTTACAATCGTTCTGTCATTTTCATAAGAAAGAATATTTGCAGCGTATGAAATATCAACCCAGCGTATTTCGGCGATTTCGTCTTCCTGTGGTACAAAATCAACATTTTTCGCTTTTGCGAGAAAATAAACCACAACTTTCATAGTATCTTTTTTAGGTGAATATGTAACGGTTTCACGGAAAGTCGGGTCAATAATAACGTCAATGGAAGTTTCTTCCTTAATCTCACGCCTTGCCGTTTCAACCTCAGTTTCTCCGTTTTCCACGTGACCTTTTGGAAACGACCAATGTCCGCTGTTTATATGCTTAATCAGAAGTATTTCTGTATTGCCATGAAATTTGCGGTATACAATAGCTCCGCATGATTTTTCGTGAAGCATACAAAATTCCTTTCCTGCCTTATAAGGCATTATATATGTAGTTTCACTGATATTATATCATGTTTTGTGGAATTTGTCCATACCTGCAAAGTGAAAAAAGTGTTATTTTTTGTATTTTCGTATAGACCATATTTTTAAATTAATATTTTCACAAAAAGCAATTCACGCATTTGTACAAAACGCTGAAAAAATGTCGATTTACAAAAAAAAAATGTCAATCACTATTGACAAACTATTCTAATAAGATATATAATAAAATTACAGAGAATATAAAACAGCAATACTTATATTTATCTGAATTTTGAAAAGGGATGATTACTATGAAGACAAAAAAATCCTGATACCATTGATGGCTGTTTCAATGGTTGCAGGTGCAATGCCGATATCAAATGTATCAGCATCAAACGACCCGAGAATCTATGTTGACCTTCATTATGAGGACGACGGAGATATCAGAGCAGATGTCATGCTTGAAAATGTACCAACATTTTTTACTGGCTGTTTCCATATTAATTTAGGTGAAAGCTGGACATATACAACTGATAACAGAGGGCGTAAATTTACAGTTGCCGGTTGTACAGGACAAGGACATACAAGTGTTCACGAATCAGCTGAACATTGGGAAACTATTTTCATTACATCTACTGATATGGAAAATATAGATTATAACGGAAAATTAGTATCATTTTATGTTACTAAAAGTGAAAACTTCGACCCTGATAATAATGGTATCAATGTAGTTTATCTGTCAGGAGAAAATTTTGTTGATAATCTATATCATTCGGAAAACAACGGCAATTATGTTAATTTGTTGCCTCAAACGTTGGAAAATAATCCTACTATGCTCGGTGCATATGAATATAAAGTAGGCGACGTAAACAGCGACGGTTATGTAGATGCTGTTGACTGTAGTATGGTATGGTCAGCAACAAAAGACAAAGCATACTATGTTAATGATATAAAAAATACATATAAATCCATTTTCCCTAAAGCTAAATGTGCAGCCGCACCCGATGCAAATCAGGACGGTTGGATTAATTATTCTGATGGTGATGATATTCTGCAATATTATGCAGATATGTCTACCGAAAATGTAAATAACACCAACATTGGAAAGATTGATATCTTTGAACTTTTCGACGACTAATAAAGGAGGTAAACTTATGAAAACAAATAAATTATTGTCCTTGCTTTCAACAGGTATTCTTGCTGTTTCAGCTGTTCCTATGTGTGCAAATGCCGAGTTCGTTATGGGTGATGTAAATCAGGACGGCGTAATGAATAATCTGGATATTAATATGCTTACAGACTACTTTTATAATATTGACAACTACACAGAAGAAGATGATGCATTTTTCAGAAAGTACGCTGACATGAACAACGACGGTTATATTGATTTCGATGATGTAAGATTAATGACGAAAATGACCACCGATTTAAGTGCAGAGGGAAAAATGGGAGATATAAACCACGACGGTTATATTGACTGTGTTGATGCTACTATGATTCTCGTTTACTATGCAGACCTTTCAACCAATCGTTATGACGAATATACAGAAGAAGAACACGCAAACTTCAAAATGTACGGCAATGTATGTGAAGATGAAAACGGATTCATTGACGCATTGGATGCTACTGCAATTATGGCTTTCTATGCAGGAAACTCCACAGAGCTTATCATAAAACCTAATAATTAAATAAAATCAAGGGCGGACTAATCTCCGCCCTTTTTTTATTTTACTTAATCATGTTATTGACCGCACTTGCAAGTGCCTTTACTGACGACGTGATAATATCATTGTCAATGCCTGTTCCCCAGAAGCTACTGCCGTCCTTGTCGGTGATTTCAACGTAAGAAACGGCTTTTGATGCTGAACCGATTTCAAGAGCGTGTTCCGTATAGGTGTTTATAGTATACTCAACACCGATATATGAACGTATTGCATTGCTTACAGCGTCAAGACGACCATTTCCCGACGCTGAAGAAGTTACACTTTCACCGTTATACATGAAACTTACAGTTGATTCAATTCCGTTTTTCTGTACAAAATGCGTTTCGGTAACGTTAATGGGTGAGGTTATATCAACATAATTTGACTTGAATATCGAATAAACTTCGTCGGGCATAAGTTCCTTGTGTTTGTGGTCGGATATTCCCTTTACAAGATAACCGACGTTCTCACGCATCTTTTTAGGAAGATTATATCCGAACCTTGTTTCAAGAATATATCCTATACCGCCCTTGCCTGACTGACTGTTGATTCTGATAACGTCCGCAGAGTATTCCCTGCCCACGTCGGACGGGTCAAGCGGTAAATACGGTACTGTCCAGTGTTCAGTGTTCTTTTCTTCACGCCACTTCATGCCCTTTGCTATAGCGTCCTGATGTGAACCGCTGAACGCCGCAAATACCAATGCACCACTGTACGGCTGACGTTCGTTTACGTTCATTCTCGTAACACGTGTATAAAGTTCACTGATTGATGGGATATCACTGAAATCAAGTTCGGGGTCAACACCCTGTGAATACATATTCATTGCAAGCGTAATTATATCAACGTTTCCCGTTCTCTCACCGTTTCCGAAAAGTGTACCTTCAACACGGTCAGCACCTGCAAGCAGTCCCATTTCAGTATCGGCAACGGCACAGCCCCTGTCGTTGTGGGGGTGGAGGGAAATTATAACATTTTCACGGTTGTTTATGTTCTCACAGATATACTCAATCTGATTTGCATAAACGTGTGGCATTGAAAGCTGTACAGTTACAGGGAGATTTATAATAACCTTGTCATTTTCCGTCGGTTGCCATACGTCAATA
>JAGAQS010000344.1 GCA_017622635.1 Ruminococcus sp.
GACGGGTAAAATCGACGGTATAACGGGCGACGTTGATTTGGATTACGCTTACAAGGATTACCCGAAAATTATTAAAAATGCGGGTCTGAACGGTTTTTCGGACAGTGCATCATATGCTGAAATTTCTGTAACAGTCAACGGCGTGACGTATTCAGGTACAATTAACGAAAAATAAGAAAAGCTAACAGCCTTTTCATCAACGGAAAGGCTGTTGACGATAAAAAAGGAGGAAATTATTTGAAATCGTTTATACCGTGGGTAGGCGGAAAAAGGCTACTCGCAAAGAAAATTGTGTCCATGTTTCCGGACGACGTTGACCGTTATGTTGAAGTGTTCGGCGGAGGCGGTTCAGTGCTGTTTTTCAATGAAAAACACGCAGAACTTGAGGTTTACAACGATATTAACAGTGACCTTGTGAACCTGTTCAGATGTGCAAAATATCACCGTGCGGAGTTTCAGCGTGAGATTTCGGGTTACTTCAATTCACGTGAAATTTTCAACGAAATAAAGGCGAAAATGAGTATTTCGGGATTCACGGATATTCAACGTGCGGCAATGTTCTATGTTCTTGCGAAACTGAGTTACGGCTCTAATATGCGGACTTTCGGGGGACGTAAAAGAAACTTGTCGGCGGATTGTCTGGAGGAAGTCGAAGAACGTCTTGCGGGTGTTGTCATTGAAAATATGGATTTTGAAAAACTGATTGAAAAATATGACAGCAGCAAAGCAATATTTTATTGTGACCCACCGTACAGCTATACTGAAAGATATTACGACAGTCTTTTCAGTGAGAAAGACCACGAACGTTTAAAGGCTGTTTTAAGCGAAATTAAGGGACGTTTTATACTGTCGTACAATGACAGTGAGTATATCCGTGAACTTTATAAGGATTTTGAAATTGCCACCACAGAGCGTCAGAACAATCTTTCAAAAGGTACATACAAAGAGTTGATAATAAAGAATTTCTGATATTTTTTTTAGAGTAATAATAACGTAATCCGTTTTATTATTGTAAAAACAATATATAGTATATCAACATTTTCTTGTGTGTGTCACACAAAAAATTCAGGAATATTTACCAAAATATTGGTGTGTTGTGTGAATTGATTTCTGCCGTGATTTGTAGTATAGTGTGTGTGCGGGCAGAAAATGACAATATACGACAAATAATAATATTTTTCATATGGAATTTATGCCCGCATCTGTTGTAATATTACTTCTGTCCGCAAATATACGAAGGGAATTATTACAATGAAAAGTAATATGAAAATACTAATCAGCAGCAGAAACGCCGTCGGTACTGAGATAGCGTCCGAACTTTCGGGCGATATCTGTGCCGTAACAAGACGTGATTTTCCGACTGGAATGACCGAAAAAAGTGACGCTTTACTTATCGACAACACACAAAATGACATGGAAGAATCCGTTGAAACATTTGTTTTAAGCGGGAAAAGCAATGCAAAAGTTTTTGTTCTTACGGACTCGGCAGAACCTTTTGTTTCAGACAAAAATGGTGTACTTTTCATTTCCGAAAGGCTCGGAACTGAAAGTATCTGCGGTATTATCCGTTACTGCATGAACTCTGAAAACACTCAAAAAACAATTGAGAAATCAGTCGCCAAAATGCTCCTGAATCTCGGATTTCCGGCAAATCTGAAAGGTTATCGTTATTTGATTGAAACTATTTCGGCAGTGACCGAAAACCGTGAACTTATCTACAGTTTCAATCACGAACTTTACCCTATGATTGCGGAAAAACACAATGTCACACCTCTCAGCGTGGAACGTTCTGTA
>JAGAQS010000345.1 GCA_017622635.1 Ruminococcus sp.
TCCTTTCGTTAAATAAAAAAACCGTCAATAACAAAAGTTACCGACAGTGAAAAACTCTTGACAAAACAACCCCGATATGATATAATTACAGAGTAATAGGGTATATTGTTTACAAGCTATTGCAAAGTTAGTCGTGTAACTTCTGTTTTTGGTGTCTGATTGAGGTTTGCCGACCTTTTTCAGACGGTAGGTGGTATGCTCTATTACCATAATACCACACTATACATAAAATGTCAATGTAAAATTTTCATTTATGTATAAAATATTTTTTCATATATCTGCTTACGGTCATGTACGATATCGTCATGCCCGTATTTTTTTCTATAAAGTCGGCTATTTTCTGACACGAATAATTTCCAGAGATAATCATATTGTCAACCTGTTCTCTGATTTCAGGTGAAAGTCTGAATATCTTTGACGAACTGTATTTGTACTTCTTTTCAATTGTCTTAACAGTGTCTTTTTCAACAGGAGGAAGTGTAAGGAATGGTGACAGCACTTTTACAGTCTCGCTTATAGCTTTTTCAACTGCGGTGTTTACAGTATTCTCCATATCTGCATTTAAACTTTTACGTATAATATCAATAAGTTCAGTGCATGAATTATTGATTTCCTGTACCCTGAAATATGTTTTTACAAGCTGTCTTTGTACATTCCATGAGAGGTCGTCTGTGAAAGACTTCACAATCATAAGATAACCTGACTCTGTGACAAGAATAATATCATGATGCGTTTTTGGCGATATATCCATGATTTTGTTAGTACGAATTTCGTCCCGACAAACTTTGAAATAATCTTCTCCCTCCACAAAATGTTTTCTGTTTATGTGAAAATTTCTTTTTGCTGTTCCCTCAGGTCTGTTGTGTACTGTGTCGATGTCCTTGAACGTTACAACACGCTGTCCTTTGTACTCCTTGATTTTTAAGGGTACATCATTAATGAGTTCATACATTTTAATCATTCCTTTCGTTAAATAAAAAAACCGTCAATAACAAAAGTTACCGACAGTGAAAAACTCTTGACAAAACAAACCCGATATGATATAATTACAGAGTCATAGGGCGTATTGTTCACAAGCTGTTGCAAAGTTATTCTGGTAACTTCTGTTATGGTGTCTGATTCAGGTTTGCCGACCTTTTTCAGACGGTGGGCTGTATGCCCTATTACTATAATACCACACTATACATAAAATGTCAAGATATTTTATCAAAATTTTGGCATACCTCTTAATGAACGAAAGTAAAAAACAGCACCCGTTGAAGCTAACAGGATTTTCAGTCCGGCAGTCGATATTGTATACAATACCGAAGATACTTCAACAGATGCTGTTTATATTATAGTATTGATTATTAATGATGTCAATAATTTCGGGTTAAAAAAAAGGCGGACTTTTCCACAAAATCCGCCGAAAAATGTCAGAGAAGCAATGAGAATCACTTTTCATTAATATTATATGCAGGTTATCGGACTAATATGCATCATGTTCCGAAAATTTTTTCAAGGACTGTAAGAATTGTTTCGCCGACACTGTCTGAATCCACCATTTCAAGAGCTTTGTCGGGACGGTTTGTAATAATATTGTCAACGCCCATGGCAATCATATGGTGTATATCTGACGGACGGTCAACAGTCCACACAAAAACACGTTTTCCGTTCTGGTGAGCCATATTTACGATACTTTGGTTTATAAAGATATAGTTGAGACTTACAGCGTCGATATATTTAAGCTGTGAAAAAGATGTTGAACTTGCAACATTTGCGATAAGACCCGTTTTTATTTTGGGGTTAAGTTTTTTTACTGTTTTAAGTGCCGAATAGGAAAAAGAAGTGATATAGCATGATTTTTCTATATTGTATTCTTCAATTAATTCAACTGTTTTTTCTGTTGTTTTGGTAACATTTCCGTGATTTTTTATTTCAATGTTAAACATTATATCATTACCTACTGTTTCAAGAACATCTGAAAGAAGTACAATTTTTGCGTCATCATATTCACCGTTTTTTCCGTACCAGCTTCCGGCGGAAAATTCCTGAAGTTCGTCGTAGGTATACTTGCTCAGTTCACCTTTTCCGTCGGTTGTACGGTCAATTTTTTTGTCATGAAAGACAATAAGCTGTTCATCTGCGGTAAGCTGAACATCAAGCTCTATATAATCAGCACCTGTTTTTACGGCTGATTCAAATGCATACATTGTGTTTTCGGGAGCAACGGCAGAGAATCCTCTGTGAGCGGTAATCTGTGTTTTTGTGATAATTCCCATGTTAAGATTGACGTTTCCGTTGTAAAGAGCCTTGATATATGTCATATTGAGTAGCAGACCCACAACAGTCAATGACAGTACAAGTACAAATCTTGACATAGGTTTCAGTTTATGTGTTTTACAGTCGGGGATTATAATTTCCTCAGTGTCCTTTACATCTTCAAAAAAGCGTTGTGTAATCCAGCATATAATTGCGGGAACTGAAAGAAATGACGAAAGCACAGCGAAAACACGTACAGCGTATTTCAGTACTTTCAATGCACTTCTGAAAGCAACAACAGGTTCTGAAAAACCCTTGATAATAAAAACTATTATAAAGCCGAGTCCGAAAGTAAGCACGGCACTTGTGGCAAGCATACACATACTCCAGAAAAACAATGAGCCTGCCATTCTGAATTTGTTTCCGCTTATAAGAGCCTTACTTTTTTGTGTACATTCCTTGAATTTGTTATCCGTAAGTACGAGATAATGCAGGCTGTAGCTTCTGTCAACTATTATCATGACGAAAAGAACCTGTATAAGAATATACACAATTACAGCAGAGGTATTGCTTACAGACTTGAAAACCGTTCTTACTATAGGCATAAGCGGAGCGAGAAACTGCCCCGAGGCAAATGTAAACTGAACTATCGGCATGAATATCATGAATACAAGAAATCTCGGTATTCCTGCCCACCTGAACGCCTTTTTAAAAGCTTTCAGTCCCGTTACAAACATTCCCCACACGGAAATTTTTTCCTTTTTGCTGTAACAGGCAAAACAGGCAACAAGTGCGGAAAGTTCCACAAATGTAAAAAATGCCACACAGAATACAAGTACTATAAATGCCAGTATAGTAGTGGGATTCTGGAGGTAAATAAGCAGATTTTCATCTGAAAGATACGTCACCCCCGAAACTTTCATTGTGTATTTAAGAATATATGCAAGTAAAGGCACACCTATTGTTACAAGAAAAAGCTTCATCAGAAGTTCAAAAAGAACAAAGTGGGGAAATGCTCTTAAAAAAGACGAGGCTGATTTCAGGAATTTTTTCATTGTTATTTACACACCCCCGATACAATGGCATATATTTTGTTTATCAATCTCTTTTCTTTCGTTCACGTAAAATCTCTCCTTTGTTTTTTACATTAAAAATTATATCACAGTATGTTTTAAAAGTCAATTGAATCGGTATTATTTATACAGAATATGTCCGCCGTCGGCGTACAAGCGTATTCACCAAAAACACAGATTTTACCGTCTCAAATTTGGTTTATCTATCAATTGATTTTAACGCCAAAAAGGAATATAATAGTTATTATGAAATAAAACGCAATAAGCGGTAATTATATATAAAAGGAATGGTATTTTTAATGGGTAATAAGGTTGTTAAGTTTGGCGGAAGCAGTCTGGCAGATGCCAATCAGTTCAGAAAGGTCGCTGACATAATAAAAAGTGACAGCAAGCGTAAATATGTTGTTCCGTCTGCTCCGGGAAAACGTTTTTCAGCAGATATAAAAATTACGGATATGCTTTACAAATGCTGTGAACTCGCAGGAAGCGGTATGGATTTTTCCGAAGATTTTCAGATTATAAAAGACAGATACAACGGAATTATTTCCGAACTCGGCATTAATATGTCACTTGATGACGAATTTGATTCAATCGCAAAGGAACTCAAATCACGTCCCGCAAAGGATTTTGCCGCAAGCCGTGGCGAATACCTCAACGGAAAAGTACTCGCTTCATATCTCGGATTCAATTTTGTTGACGCTGCCGATGTTATTATTTTCGATACAAAGGGTACACTTCTTCTTGACGATACTGTAAAGGCAGTACGCAAAAAGCTTAAAAACTTAGATAATGCGGTAATTCCGGGATTTTACGGACGTACAACAGAGGGATATATAAAAACATTCTCAAGAGGCGGTTCAGACGTTACGGGTTCAATTATTGCCAACGCTGTAAGGGCTGATATCTATGAAAACTGGACGGACGTTTCAGGTTTCCTTGTTGCAGACCCGAGAATAGTTGAAAATCCCGATGTAATTGAAGTTATTACTTACAGGGAACTCCGTGAACTTGCATACATGGGTGCGTCTGTTCTTCATGAGGACGCTATTTTCCCCGTACGTTCCGCAGGTATTCCGATTAATATCAGAAATACAAACCGTCCCGAAGATGCAGGTACTATGATTGTTTCCGACGACTTTGATTTCAGCAAGGAGAGTCTCCACCATACAATTACAGGTATCGCAGGAAGAAAGGGATTCAGTACCATAAACATTGAAAAGGCTATGATGAACAGTGAAACAGGTTTCGGAATGAAAGTTCTCAAAGTTCTCTACGAAAACGGTCTTTCATTTGAACATATGCCGTCAGGAATCGACACAATGAGTATAACTGTTGACAGTGCAAAGCTTAACCCTGTACGTGAAAAGGTTATTGCAGACATAAGAAAGGAAGTTGCCCCCGACCATATCGAAATTGAGGACGGTATAGCACTCCTTGCCATTGTCGGTCGCCGTATGAAAAATACAAGGGGTACTGTTGCACGTATCTTTGCATCAATGGCACACGCAAGAATAAATGTTAAGATGATTGACCAGGGTTCGAGCGAACTTAATGTTATAATCGGTGTAAGTGAACACGACCTTGCCGAAGCTATCCGCAGAATTTACGATATGTTTATAAATTCCGAAAAGGTATGACAATAAATTTTCCCCGTCCAAAAAAAGACGGGGAATTTTTTCGTATATCAACTAAAAGTACACAATTCAACATATGTGTAAAAATGTGTGGAAAACCTGTTGAACAGTGTTGAAAATATAATTTACTGTTCGTCCGAAAGAATGTGGGATTTTAGCATAAGTGAAAAATATACAATTCAACAGGTGTGTAAAAGTGTGTGGAAAATCTGTGGAACAGTGTTGAAAGTATAATTTAATGTTCGTCCGAAAGAACGTGGAATTTCAGTATCAGTGAAAAATCCACAATTCAACATATGTGTAAAAGTGTGTGGAAAACCTGTGGAACAGTGTTTAAAGTATAATTTAATGTTCGTTCGAAAGAATGTGGGATTTTAGTATAAGTGAAAAATACACAATTCAACAGGTGTGTAAAAGTGTGTGGGAAATCTGTTGAACAGTGTTTAAAGTATAATTTAATGTTCGTCCGAAAGAACATAGAATTTTGGTATCAGTGAAAAATCCACAATTCAACATATGTGTAAAAGTGTGTGGGAAATCTGTGGAACAGTGTTTAAAGTATAATTTAATGTTCGTACGAAAGAATGTGGGATTTTAGCATAAGTGAAAAATACACAATTCAACAGGTGTGTAAAAGTGTGTGGAAAACCTGTGGAACAGTGTTGAAAGTATAATTTAATGTTCGTTCGAAAGAATGTGGGATTTGATGTAGCTTTTGACAAATCACCGGAGCGTATTAAGAATATTTTTGATAATTTACCTGAAGCGGATTTTTTATTACACAGACGGATATTTAGAATATATTGATGTTGTTTATCCCGGCAGACACATTCGCAATGTGTGGGATAAAAAAGATACCCATAACATTAAAAGTATAAATGCTGATTTGCGTCACTATATTCCCGCTCTTAGACAGCGAAGCCGTTGCTTTCCACGCAGCCTTGATACTCTTAAAGCAGTATTTTTATTTTTTGTATCGGCATACAATGCTTTTAGTATCGCTAAAGAAAAATTCAGGCAGAGCAAAGATAAAAAATCACGTGAACTGCCCTTTTCAGTTTTAGACTTCTTATAATATGCTCCTTGCGTCCATACCAATGTATGTCTATGGGCTGAGAAGAGATTAATTATAATGTAAAATAAGGAGAATTATTATGAAAAAACTATCAAATGGCATAATGATTGATTGTGTAAGAAAGAATTATACATTTAATGATATAATCAATTACATAGATTATCTGTCAGCAGTTGAAAATTCATTCATTCATCTTCATTTGTCTGATAATGAAAATGTTGCTGTTGAGTGCAGTCTTCTTGGACAAATCGTTCAGTATTCTGAAAAGCATGAAGGATATTATATCAATTCTGGAAACGGCAAAAGATTTTTCAGTTTTGCTCAAATAAGGGAGCTTTTCTGTTATGCAGTCAGCAAAAACGTTGAATTTGTTGTAGAAATAGATTTTCCTGCTCATATGAACGGCTTTTTTGAACTGGCGGCATATAAGTTTGGTGACGAATTTCTTAATGAAATCGGTGCTGTTATTAAAACCGATGACAAAGGAAATGTTTTCGGACAGATTGATATAAATAATGAAGCAGGCAAAAAGTTCATTTATTCTCTTGTTGATGAATATACAGAACAGTTCAGCTATATCAAGTATTTTCACATTGGCTATGACGAATATAGTCTTGTCACCGGTCAAAGTAAAATTGAATTTTTAAATGAAATCACTTCATATATACGTAAAAAATGCTTTGTTGTCAGAATCTGGAATGATACTGTTACCGTAGATAATATCAGCTATATTGATAACAAAACAGAAATTACATACTGGATTCTGCCTGTAGACAAAAAATATAATACTGTTTATGCTTCTGTTTCTGATTTACAAAAACACGGTTTCAAAGTTATCAATGCCAACTGTCATTATCTCTATTTCTATGACAGTCACATTGACCAGATTCAGCGTAAGGCTGATTTAA
>JAGAQS010000346.1 GCA_017622635.1 Ruminococcus sp.
AAATACGTTCTTACTTCTTCATTTTTAAAAGCAAGTGAAAATTTCCTTATAAGCAGATAATAGTAAAGATTAAAATTTACACCGAAAAGAATTATAAAGACAGCGTATATATCGAAATGGTAATAGCTGTCTTTATAATTCTTTTCGGTGTAAATTTTAATCTTTACTATTATCTGCTTATAAGGAAATTTTCACTTGCTTTTAAAAATGAAGAAGTAAGAACGTATTTCGGTGTTATTATAACGGCAACTGTTATTGTAACCATAAACACAATGAAGGTTTTCGGCTCGGCAGGTGAAGCCCTCAGACATTCGTTTTTCATGGTTGCTTCTGCCATAACTTCCGCAGGGTTCGCCACTACCGACACATCACAATTCCCCGTATTTTCACAGACACTTCTTACACTGCTGATGTTTGTAGGGTCGTGTGCAGGTTCGACGGGCGGAGGTATGAAAGTGTCAAGAATACTTATACTTTTCAAAACAGGTATAAAGGAACTCAAATATATTGTAAATCCCCGTGCGGTTGCTACTGTCAAAATGGACGGAAAACCCGTTGAAAATGATGTTGTACGTGGTGTATCGTCGTACTTCATACTTTTCATGCTTATACTTGCTTTCTCACTCCTCCTCATAACACTTGACAAGTATTCAATCGAAGAATCCGCCTCCGCTGTAATAACCTGTATGAATAATATCGGTTTCGGTGTCGGACGTTTCGGAACTGCCGGAAATTTCGGCGGTCTTACATCATTCTCAAAAATAGTACTCTGCTTTGATATGCTTATAGGCAGACTCGAAATTTATCCGCTAATAATGCTGTTTGCATCAAAAAAACATTAAAAGGAGGTTTTTTTAATGAAAACCCGAAAATTTTTCTCCGTAATACTAAGTATGCTGATTACGCTGATGTGTATGACAACCGTTAACGTACAAGCCAACAACCAAAAAATGACATTTCATTTTCCGTCAACAGTAACGGCTTCACCGGGACAGGATATGCAACTTGATGTAATGGTAAAAAATCCGATATCCATAAAAGAAATAAACAACATGATTCTTACAGTTCCTGACGGATTTGAAGTTACGGGATTGTCTGAAACATCTCCCGCTTTCAACGGAACAGTAACTTACACCACAAGTGGAAACAGTCTTAATTTTTCCATTGCAAGCAACGGTTCAATAAGTTCTGAAAATGTGGCAGTGTCAATCTATATGCACGTTTCTGAAAGCTGTACACCGAAATCATATCCTTTTCAGTGGAAAACAACGGCAATGTCCTGTCTCACTTCCGACGGCTACAACTACTCCCCTATAATGTCATACGGAATTGTAACCGTAAGTAATTCAGGCGGTACAACAACCACAACCACAACCACCACCACTACTACAACTACCACCACGGCAACAACAACAACAACTGCTACAACAACCGTTATAAATTATGACCCTCATGGCTGGATTTCACTTAACAGTCAGCCTTATAAAACAGAATACGTTATAGGGGAACAGCTTGATTTAACGGGTCTTACCGTAAACTTTGATTACTATAACTACCAGAATGAACATGAAGTTATTTATTCTGCCGTTTCCCCTATGGACAAACCCGACGATTTCACAGTTGATACTTCGGATTTCAATCCGTACAGTGCCGGAACTTACAAAATAACTGTATCATGCAGTAACGACTTTGCTTTGAAATACTTTGCAGGCGATAGTTTCGCAAGTGTTTCTTTTGAAGCGACTGTAAAAGAACCCGAAACAACAACTACATCAACAACCACCACTACCACC
>JAGAQS010000347.1 GCA_017622635.1 Ruminococcus sp.
ACTTACATAGGACAGCTTGAACGTGGTGAAAAAAACGCCACCCTTGAAAGCATTGAAAAAATATCACACGGACTCTCAATACCGCTGAGCAGGCTTTTTGAAAAAATTGATTCCTGTGACGACAGTGAAAATATTCCCCTTGAGGCTTACCGTCTTTTACACGAAAGGTCAGAAACCGAACAGAAAAAGCTCATTCAGATTCTTCAGCTTGCGGTCGGTCTGCTGGAATAGTATATTATGTACAAACAGACGTTTTAAAATTAAGTTGTATTTGTGCATATAAACATTTTTTTGACTTTGCTATTGACTTTTTACGTATTCTGTGATAAAATAATTTTTGTTGAAACGCCGATGCGGGTGTAGTTCAATGGTAGAATTCCAGCCTTCCAAGCTGGTTACGTGGGTTCGATTCCCATCACCCGCTCCATTTTTTATGCGCCTTTAACTCAGCTGGATAGAGTAACTGCCTTCTAAGCAGTAAGCCGCTGGTTCGAATCCAGCAAGGCGCGCCATTAATTAATATGGTGGGTGTAGCTTAGCTGGTTAAAGCGTCGGATTGTGGTCCCGAAGACCGTGGGTTCGAATCCCATCTCCCACCCTTAAAAGATTCCTCCCTGATTTTTTAATCAGGGAGTTTTTTGTTTACTTAATTTTCACCATAATGAAATGCAATGATACTGTCAATGTTATCATATATAAATTGCTGTGCTTTTTTTGTGTAGTACTTGCGTGGAAATGTATCATAGGAGTTTGCTGTTATACCGAGTTGTCGTCCGGCTTTTGACGGAACTGTTGCATAATAACTGTTTAACTCAAGAAATCCTTTTTCCATAAGCCATTCAGTAATCCATGATTCAATAATTTTTTCTGTGTTGTTGCATTGTGTAACTCGGTTGATTTCACTGACCATTGTTGATACTATGACGTTTTTCATAATTGTAAGCTGTTCATGCTGTTCGGCAGTTATAAAAAAACGTTTTCCGCTTTGTGAGGTTTTACTTGAACTTTCGTTTATAGTTTCTTCTAAAAGTTCGGAAATATATTTCATGCACTGCAATATATTTTTATTTGTTATTGTTTCCCTGTCGGAACGGACGGAAGTATTCAAATCCTCCTCAATTCTGCTTATGTACTCTTTAATCTGATTCATTTTTTCACGTTTGTCCATAGTATCCCACTTTCATGTATAAATTAATTCAAATTATATCATACAGAAAAAAGTATGTCAACAGATACTTGAAAATTCTGTAAGACTGTGATATAATAAAACCGCAGAATTCAATCAAAAAGAATTGAAACCATGAAAACGGGCAATATTTTTATTGAGAAAGATTCTGGTACAAATTATCAAAAGGAGAAAAAGATTATGAAAAACACTGTTGCCACAATGTTGAAGCAGAAGCAATCAGGCGAAAAAATAACGATGCTTACTGCCTATGACTATACAACAGCACGCATTGAGGACGAATGCGGAGTCAATTCCATTCTTGTCGGGGACTCTCTCGGCATGACAATGCTTGGTTATGACAATACACTTCCCGTTACTATGGAGGACATGATTCACCATACAAAAGCTGTGACAAGAGGTGCAAGGAATGCATTTGTAGTTGCGGATATGCCTTTTATGTCGTATCAGACAAGCGTATATGACGCAGTTGTCAACGCAGGACGGCTTATCAAAGAGGGCGGTGCGTCTGCCGTAAAACTTGAGGGCGGTGCGGAAGTATGCGAACAGATAAAGGCTATTGTGGATTCTTCAATACCTGTTGTCGCACATCTCGGACTTACTCCCCAGTCGGTGAACGCTTTCGGCGGTTTCAAGGTACAGGGAAAAACTTATGACAGGGCAAAGCAGATTATTGACGACGCTTTGAAAATTCAGGAAGCAGGGGCTTGTGCCGTTGTACTTGAATGTGTCCCCTCAAAGCTTGCGGAGATTATCAGCAGGAAACTTGTTATTCCGACTATCGGCATAGGTGCGGGAAAAGGCTGTGACGGACAGGTGCTTGTATTTCAGGATATGCTCGGATTAACAACAGGTCACACACCTAAGTTTGCAAAAGTATTTGCGGACGCAGGTGAGATTTTCAGAAAAGGTTTCAAGGCTTATATAGAAGAAGTTCAAAACGGTGATTTTCCGTCTGAGGAACACACTTTCAGTATAGATGACAGCATTATTGAAAAATTGCAGGAGGAAGAAAAACAATGAAAGTTGTAAAGACTATTGCAGAAGTACGTGAACAGGTAAAACAGTGGAGAGCAGAGGGACTTACAGTGGGTCTTGTTCCCACAATGGGTTATCTGCATGAAGGTCATGCAAGTTTAATAGATGCATCACACAGGGATAACGACCGCACTGTTGTTTCGGATTTTGTAAATCCCATGCAGTTCGGACCTACAGAGGATTTGGAAAGCTATCCGAGAGACTTGAAACACGATACAGAACTTGCCGAAGCACACGGCTGTGACATGATTTTCAATCCCGAACCCGAAGAAATGTATAACAAAAATTTTTCGTCATTCGTCGATATGACCGTACTGACAGAAGAACTCTGCGGTTTGAGCCGTCCCGTTCATTTCAGGGGTGTATGCACAGTCGTTTCAAAGCTTTTCAATATAGTAAAACCAGACAGGGCTTATTTCGGCAAGAAAGACGCACAGCAGTTGGCAGTTATACGCCACATGGTTGACGATTTGAACATGGACATAGAAATTATAGGTTGTCCTATTATAAGAGAAAGTGACGGACTCGCAAAAAGTTCAAGAAACACATACCTTAATGACAATGAAAGAAAAGCTGCCCTGATTTTATCACAGTCGCTTGAAATCGGAAAATCAATAATCAAAAACGGCGTTACAGACTGCAAAGAAATTATTTCGGCAATAAAAACAAAGATAGAAAGTGAACCGCTTGCAAAAATCGACTATGTAAAAATAGTTGACGTGGAGACAATACAGCAGATTGAAAAACTTGACAGACCTGCTCTCTGTGCAATGGCGGTTTATATCGGAAAAACAAGACTTATTGACAACTTTTTTACAGAGGATATATAAATGAAGATTTCAGCATTGAAAAGCAAAATTCACCGTGCCGTTATCACTCAGGCGGAACTTGACTACATCGGCAGTATAACCATAGACGAAAATCTTATGGACGAAGCAGGTCTTTATGAATATGAACACGTTCATATTGTAAATGTAAACAGCGGAAGCCGTATTGAAACTTACGTTATAGCAGGAGAACGTGGAAGCGGTGTTATCTGTCTGAACGGAGCGGCGGCAAGAAGCGGACAGAAAGGCGACCGTATTATAATAATGTCGTATGCGGATATGACACCCGAAGAACTGAAAGACAATCCGCCTAAAGTCGTTTTTGTTGACGATAACAACAGACCCGTCCGCACGGCACGCTATGAAAAACACGGCAGACTTGAAGACCTGAAATAATTTAAAATCTCTCCGGAACTTATAAAAACTCGGAGAGATTTTTTTCTTATTGACACAATACAGTCAAAATGGTATAATAAAAACATAAAATTTACAATAAAGGAGTCTGTAAAAATTATGAGCAATAACAAAAACAGCTATGAAAGCCCGTTCTGTACACGTTATGCCAGTGAGGAAATGCAGTATATTTTCTCGGCAGACAAAAAATTCACCACATGGAGAAAACTTTGGGTTGCACTCGCAAGAGCAGAAATGAAACTCGGTCTGCCCGTTACGGAAGAACAGGTTAAACAGCTTGAAGAACACATAAACGATATTGACTACGAAATGGCTGAACAGCGTGAAAAGGTTTGTCGTCATGATGTTATGGCACACGTTTTTACATACGGTCAGGCTTGTCCCGATGCTGCCGGAATTATCCACCTCGGAGCAACTTCCTGTTATGTAGGTGACAATACAGACGTTATTATCATGCGTGACGCTCTTAAAGTGGTAAGAAGAAAACTTTTAAACGTAATGAACAACCTCGCAAAGTTCGCAGACGAATACAAGAATATGCCCTGTCTTGCCTACACCCATTTACAGCCTGCACAGCTTACAACAGTCGGAAAACGTGCTACCCTCTGGCTTAATGAGCTTCTTATGGATTTCGAGGATTTGGAATACAGAATTTCAACTCTAAAACTTCTCGGCTCTAAGGGTACTACGGGTACACAGGCTTCATTTATGGAACTCTTTGAGGGCGATACCGATAAAATCAAACAGCTTGAAAAGATGATTGCCGAAGAAATGGGATTTGACGCTGTTTTCCCTGTTTCAGGTCAGACATATTCAAGAAAAATGGACTCACAGGTACTTTCTGTACTCAGCGGAATAGCACAGTCATGCAGTAAATTTTCAAACGATATGAGAATTTTACAGAGTTTCAAGGAAATGGAAGAACCCCGTGAAAAGAAACAGATAGGCTCTTCAGCAATGGCTTACAAACGTAATCCTATGCGTTGCGAAAGAATAACATCACTTGCAAGATATGTAATGATTGACAGCCTCAACCCTGCATTCACAGCAGGTACACAGTGGTTTGAAAGAACTCTCGACGATTCGGCTAACAAGAGAATTTCCGTAGCAGAGGCATTTTTAGGTGTTGACGCTATTCTTAATATCATGATGAATGTTACTGACGGTCTTGTTGTATATCCTGAAATTATCCGCCGTCGTGTTATGGCTGAACTTCCTTTCATGGCAAGCGAAAATATTATGATGGACGCTGTAAAGAAAGGTGGAAACCGTCAGGAACTTCACGACAGAATTATGGATTATTCAATGATTGCAGGTGAACAGGTAAAAGTTTACGGTAAAGACAATAATCTTTGTGAACTTATCCTCAATGACCCTATGTTTATGGTAACTAAGGAAGAACTCGACGCAGTTATTAAACCCGAAAGCTACACGGGCAGAAGTTCACAGCAGGTTGAAGAATTTCTCAACGACTTTATTAACCCCATTCTTGAGGCTAATAAGGACGTTCTCGGTGAAAATTTTGAGATGAAAAACTGATATAAATACTTGATTTATCATATCCACGAATCGTAGAAACGGCTATTTTACGCTATTCTACGGTTCGTGGGTTTACTTTTTCCGCCAACATGATATAATTATCACAAAAGGAGGACAATGAATATGAACCAAATTAAAACAGGTCAATTTATTGCACAGGTACGTAAGGAAAAAAATATGACTCAGGCACAGCTTGCCGAAAAATTATTTATCAGCAACAAGACCGTTTCCAAATGGGAGACGGGAAAAGGTATGCCCGAAGTCTCACTTATGTTGCCACTGTGTGAAGCACTCGGAATTAATGTAAACGAACTGCTCACAGGTGAAAAAATTCCACAGAAAAATTATATTGAAAAGGCGGAGGAAAATATGATGAATTTAGTACATGAAACACAGGAAAGCAAGAAAAAAATTATATTGGCAGTAGCAGTAGCAGGGCTGACGGTTTTTCCGGCTATTGCAATTATGGCAATATCAAAGGTGCTTGAAATGCCTGCATGGGCAAAGACTTTACTTATTGCAATCGGTGTGGCATTACTGGTAGGCGGTATTATTATAGCGTGCGTTCTTGACAGAGATGCAGGAGCTTTTGAATGCAGGGAATGTAAGCACAGATTTGTCCCCGATTTCAAAGAGTATGTAATGGGACCTCACACCATAACGACAAGAAAACTGAAATGTCCCAAATGCGGAAAATCAACCTACTGCAAACACGTTATGACAAAACAGTAAAAATTTAAATCTTAAAAATTATAGCAGAGTTTCTTTTATGGGAACTCTGTTTTTTTAATTAAAATATAAATATTTCCGAAAACTATTGACTTTTTGTATCACAGATAATATAATTACATTGTGGCACAGAAAAGAGGTGATACTATGTCATCAAAAACAATGGGCAGACCAAAATCAGCAAATCCCCTGACCGTTGAAGTTAAGGCACGTATTGACAAAAAAACAAATGATGAACTTATTAAATACTGTGAAGAAAATAATGTGACAAGAACTGACGTTGTAAGAGAGGGTATAAAACTGGTTATGTCAAAAAAATAAAAGTTTTACTATGGCAAATCATATACTTTAAAGTATAGTTAGCACAGGAAATTTTAGTGGAAAAGAAAATTGCTTCGTACGAAATTCGTGCGAAGCAAGAAAAGATTTCATGCCATTATTTCACTATATAAGATTTACATATTTGTATCAAACAAAGGGTAATTTTAATATAAAATTACTAAAAATCTAAAAAATGAAAAGTCATACCTTTGAAATTGAAAAATCGTATTTTTTGCCGAAATGTAGCGGAAATTTTAAAAGGACGAATTATAATATATATCTAATATTTTAATAAAATATAATTTTTATCTAAAATGCTCGGATATTTAAAAAGTACGAAAAACGGACATCCGAAATCAAAAAATCGGGATTTGTTCCGTTAAACCGTAAATCCGGATGTCCGAAAAACGGACATCCGAAATTAGAAGCATAAATTTTACATACAAAATCATAAAATTGATATTTCCAAAAAAATTAAAAAGATTCAGAAGTACGAAATTCGTCCATCTGAAATTGAAAAATCAGGCTTTGTGCCATTAAACCGTAAATCCGGATAGACGAAATTCGTCCATCCGAAATCAGAGAGGAGTTTTTTAACACATGGAAACAATTAATATCAATTGCTTACCTTTAGGCATTAAAGAATATAAAGGACAGCGTGTTGTAACGTTCAGAGATATTGATATAGTTCATAAAAGACCCGAGGGAACAGCAAGAAAAAAATTCAATATTAACAGAAAACACTTTATTGAGGGAGAAGACTTTTTCATTGTAAAACCAGCAGATATTGTGATCTCTAACATTCCTGTATCTGAAATTAATAACAGGGGTACTATATTACTTACAGAAAGCGGTTATCTTATGATAGTAAAATCTTTTACAGATAACCTTGCATGGAATGTACAGCGTAAGTTAGTTAATTCTTATTTCAAAATAAAGGAATTAACTATGTCTTACAATGACATTCTTTCAGTTCTGGCGAATAAGCAGGTTAAACTTGAAAAACGTGTTGAAAAAATAGAGAATACAAGTTCTACAGCTACACAACTTCCTTTAACTGAAAACGATTCAATAGTTTTTGATTTTATAAACGAATGTTGTGAACGCCGATGCGGTACTTGTAACAATGTAACAACCGCTGACCTTTACCGTGCCTTTGAAAAATGGTGTTTAAAAAGAAATACAAACGCACTAAGCAAATATACTTTTATAAATCAGATTTGCCTATACTTTCAGACAGATGATAAGAAAAACATCAGAAAAAACGTTGCGGGGCAATGGTACTATTTAATAACACTCACGCCGTCAGCAATTAAAACTTTAAAATAATACAGGGTGAATTTATGAATGTATTTTTTACAGCAGACACACATTTCGGTGATAAAAATATAATAAGATACGAAAACAGACCGTTTTCAGATATTGAAGAAATGGACGGAACTATTATAAAAAACTGGAATGATACTGTTTCGGAAAATGACAAGGTTTTTCTTGTAGGTGATTTTTCTGCTTACGGATTTGAAAAAACGAGTGAAATATGTCACTGCCTCAACGGAGAAAAATTTCTTGTAATGGGAAATCACGACACCGAAAATGAACAGTATTATTATAAATGCGGATTTTCGGGTATAAGCCGTTATCCGATAGTATACGAAAATTTCTGGATTATCTCACATGAACCGCTTTACATAAACAAAAATATGCCTTATGCCAATATTTTCGGACACGTTCACGGAAATCCTGTATATACAGATGTTTCGGAGCAAAGTTTCTGTGTAAGTATTGAAAGAACATATTACAGACCGATTGAATTTAACGAAATAAAAAGACGTATCATGGAAAAAGGAGTTTAAAATATGAAAAAAATACTGAATATTCACGGATATAAAGGAAGTGCGGAAAATTCCGCCTGTATAGCTTTAAAGAATCTCGGTCATGAAGTAATTTCACCACAGATTGACTATGATTCAGAAAATCCGGAAAAAATTCTTGATGATTTAAGAAAAGTATTTCTTGAATACAAACCCGATTTTATAGTAGGGACAAGTTTAGGCGGTTTTTTTGCATTGCTTTTGTCACAGGAATTTAAAGTGGAATATTACGAATCACATATAAAAAAATTTCTGCATCGTGGTATTCCCACAATTCTTGTAAATCCATGTTTCAAACCGTCTGTAACTCTTTCCGAACTTGGTTATACAGCAGATAAAACGACAGAAACAACGTTGTCAGAATATGAAAACATGATTGAAGAAATGGGCTGTTACAATTTATCTTTATCTGTATGTGCCATAATCGGCGGACAGGACGAAGTTATAAGTTATCATGATTATACAAAAAGGATTATAAAAAATAATTATGTCGTACCTGAGGGAAAACATTCAGGTGCTACACTTAATTTAGATTACTGGTTAAAGAGGTTGATAAAATGAAAAAGGAATATTTGGAAGCAGGAAAAATTGTAAACACACACGGTATCAGAGGTGAAGTCAAGATTATGCCGTATACTGATGTCCCTGAACTCTTATGCGAGTTTGACAGGCTTTTTCTTGACAGAAAGGAAATTTTCATAGAACGTGCAAGAGTGGCAAAAAATACGGTTATTGCCAAACTGGAGGGCGTGGACACTCCCGAACAGGCTGAAAAACTCCGTAATAAAATCCTGTATATGCACCGTGATGACCTCGAACTTGATGACGATACCTACTTTATTCAGGATTTGATAGGCATTGAAGTAAAAGACGCTGACACGGGTTTTGTATACGGAAAAATCAAGGACGTAATGCAGACGGGTGCAAATGATGTATATGTCATTGAGGGAAACGGCAGAGAATATCTTGTCCCTGCAATTGCAGACGTTGTTATTTCCACTGATATTGACGGCAATTCAATGACTATAAAAGTTTTGGACGGACTTTTTGACTGAAAAAATATATTGCTTGAGGAGTTACAAAACAATCAATAAAAATATTGACAATTGTGTTTATATGTGTTATAATATACCCATATAATGAGGTACAATCAGGATATTGTGCTTTCGTGTACCTGTATCACATTAAGCGAAAACCAAGCGTTGATACAGAG
>JAGAQS010000039.1 GCA_017622635.1 Ruminococcus sp.
AGGTACTCGGCAAAATTGCAGTAGTAAAGGGTGTTCCCAGACTTCACGGTGCAAATATCGAGGCTACTGACCTGCGTGGCGGTGCTTCAATGGTTTCCGCAGCACTTTCGGCGGAGGGAACTTCCGAAATATCGGGAATATATCACATAGACAGAGGCTATGAAAAAATAGAAGAGGCTGTCAGACATCTCGGTGGTGATATACGCAGAGCCTGAACAGTATGGAGAAAATATGAAAGATGTAGAGAAAACTAATGTTGAAAGACGGAACAGCGGAAAGCGTATGAGACGCAGACGGCGTAATATGAATCTTTATGCCGTTGTTGTCATTGCACTTGTTCTTACAATCGGAATAACCATGAGTTATACATTCCTTTTTAACATAGAGGAAGTGCATATCTCCAATATCTCCGAAAGATACGACGAAAATCAGATTTTCAGTGCGTCGGGTATAAGTATCGGTGACAACCTGCTGAGACTTAATACCGAAAAAAGTGCAGAACGTATACTTGATGAACTTCTGTATGTTGAAACGGCAGAGGTAAACAGAAAGTTTCCGTCATCACTTGAAATAAAAGTAACTTTCTGCGTTCCTGCTTTCAATGTGGAATACAGTGGCGGTGTGCTTGTTGTCAGCAAACTCGGAAAAATTCTTGAGAATAACAGTTTTAAGACCGACGGTCTGCCGACAATATGCGGTCTTGAACCTGTTTCAACCGAACTCGGTCAGATGATTCGTACTGAAAGTGAACACAAAAATGAGGCTTTCAGTGAAATCATAGCAAGTATTGCGTCTGACGAAAACAGCAGTGTCACACAGGTTGACCTCAATGACGAGTTTTCAATAGTGGTCAATTACGGCAACGGTACTGTCTTTAAAATGGGCAACTGGAATGATGCCGACTATAAACTGAAACTTGCCGAAACTGTCATGAACGACGATACTGTAAAAGGTAAAAAAGGCTATATTACAATGGTAGGTACTAATCAGTGCAGTTTCAGAACTTCGGAAGAACCTGTCGGAATTACTGCCGAGGAACAGGAAGTCTCTACAGATGCATCGGGAAACCCCGTTCAGCCCTCAATAAAAGAAGAGGCAAATCCCGAACAGGAAGCTATTTTCAGTCAGTTCAATTCACGTATAAATGAAAATTCGTCGGAAAACGTCTATGCAGAAGATGATTATACCTACAGTGAAGATTATAATTATAACGACTACTACGGCGAGGACAATTATAATTACAATTATGATTATAATTATGACGATACATACGGTTACAGGAATGATTACAACTACGAAGATTATAATGCTTATTGATTATGTTGATTTGTATAAAATGCTTTGAAAAATATGATTTATATTGTCGGAAATGCTGAAAATAAAAAATCTTTTTCGGAGACTTGCAAAAAAGATAATATTATGATAAAATAATAAGTGTATTTAGTGTGTAATCAATCTTTGATATAAAATTCAGGATAATGCAATAGGAGGAGTTTAAATGTCAGATTTCAATTACGAGGAAACACTTGAACCCGATGTAAATATAAAGGTCATCGGTGTCGGCGGAGGCGGTGGAAACGCCGTTAACTGCATGGTTGATTCAGGTGTTAACAATATAGAGTATATCGCAATCAATACCGACGCAAAAGCTCTTAACAAATCAAAAGCCACTACAAGAATCCCGATAGGTGCAAATCTTACAAAGGGCAGAGGTGCAGGAAACAAGCCTGAAATAGGTCAGCGTAGTGCCGAAGAAAACCGTGATGAAATCGAAACACACCTCAAGGGTGCTGATATGATTTTCATTACTGCCGGTATGGGCGGTGGTACAGGTACGGGTGCTGCTCCTGTTGTTGCCAAAATAGCAAAAGAAATGGATATACTTACGGTTGCAGTTGTTACAAAGCCGTTCCTCTTTGAAAGGGAGCAGAAAATGGCTCAGGCTGAAAGAGGTATTGCCGAACTTAAAAAATACGTTGATTCACTTATAGTTATCCCTAACGAAAAACTTCTTGTGGGTCTTGACAAGCCTCTTACTATGATGCAGTCTTTCGCACTTTCAGATGATGTCCTTAAAACAGGTGTAAAGAGTATTTCAGACCTTATTGTTGAGGAGGGTTACATAAACCTCGACTTTGCGGACGTTTCAACTATTATGAAGGGTGCAGGATACGCACACATGTCTATTGGTCACGGCTCAGGTAAGGATAAGGCAAGAGATGCCGCTACGGCAGTTATTTCCAGTCCGCTTCTTGAAACTTCAATTTCAGGTGCAAAGAGACTTCTTATAAATATCGCAATGTCAGAAGATATCCTTTCTTCAGATGTTGATGCCGCAACAAAAATGATTACTGATACTGCCGCTGAGGGCGTTGAATTTATATTTGGTACTGCTTTCAAGGAAGATATGCAGGACGAAATGTCAATCACTGTTATTGCCGCAGGTTTTGACGGTATAGACGGTTATGACATTCCCGAAGAAGAACCCGAGGAGGAAAAGAAACCTGCTTCTGCTCCCGCTCCTCAGTCTGCTCCCACACCTCCGCCTGCTCCTGCTAAGGAAGAAAATATTATGCAGACTGACAACCCGTTGATTGACGGTCTCGGTTTCGGCGGAAGTTCTTCAAGGTCATCTTCAAACAATGATTTGGATATTGACGAAATTTTTAAGATACTTGGAAACTGAAAATAAAAAACAGCTTCTCTCACACGGGAAGCTGTATTTTTTAAATATAGTATAAAATGCACTAAATTCAACGTGAAATTTCTACATTTCAATAATTGAATTATTGTATAAATTGTGATATAATTTATATATGATGGCATTGTGTTGCAGATTTGTGAATCTGTCATATAATGAAAAATTTATGTCACTGTTTGTTTGATGCCAGGACCGGAGTTGATTTATTATGACTGATACTGACATTTTCAGAAAAACCAGAATAGGCAACGGTTTTGTTAAGGAAGACGTTGAATCATATGTCAGAAAATTAAAGGCACAAGTCGAAAGTCTCAGGCAGAAACTTAAAGAAATTATGTCGGCTCAATATTACGAAACTTTTATGAACAAGTTCGATATAAACGAAATTCTGGCTGACGACTATTTAGAAAAGAATGTCCGTGTCAAACGTTTGGGTGGCGGTTACCGCAAGGAAGACGTTATGGTTTATCTCGACAGGATAAACGCAATTATAACAATTTTTACTCAACAGATTGAATCGGCTTCTAAACCTGTAAAAAACAACGGCTTTCTGCGATAAGTCAGAATTGAAAATTTAAGAAAATTAACTGTTTTTACAGGAAAATATATTATTTATCGCCGTTTACGGCGGAGAATGGAGTTGTTAATTATTATGGACGAACCAACCGTGTTACGAACCACCAAAATAGGCGGTGGTTTTGTTAAAGAAGATGTTCTTACATATCTTGATGAACTTAACTCGAAAATTCTTTCACTTCAGGAAGAAAATGAAACAATCAAAAAAGCGGGTTCTTCTTCAAATAACGACGATGACGTTAGAAAATACAAGAACCAGATTGACAATTTACAGGAAAAACTCAACGCTTCAAACAACGCTCTGAGAAACGCCAAAAAGGAACTTGAAGCTGCACAGAATACAATTGCTCAGCTTCAGGCAGGAAAACCTGTTCCCGCCGGTGCTGTTCCTGCCAACAATGCACAGCTTGATGCGGCAAAGAAAGAAATTGAAAACCTTAAAAAT
>JAGAQS010000348.1 GCA_017622635.1 Ruminococcus sp.
CCGTTACATGACTTTTATCAAGATGTGCGACTGTTTCCGTGCTTCCCGTCGGTATCATTGTATCGTCGGCGATAAGAAAAGTGGCGGACGCACCCTGTGGGTCATAGTCCTGTCTGGAAATACTGAGAACCTGTGCCCCTATCATTTTAGTCAGATTTGTCATTATGTCCGTTATACGTTCTGAATTGTACACTTCGTCAACATATGCTATATAGTCAAGCTGTGCTTTCGGGGTCTTTGCATAACAGACATCATATATATTGAAACTGAGTGACTTTGTAAGATTGTTGAATCCGTACAGCTTTAATTTATTTTCCATATTTCACCTCATAAGTTATAAAATAAAATGCACGTACAGGTTTCATCAACCGGTACGTGCATGAAAATACATATGCCTATGCATTATAACTTCATATTGGCTTCAGAGTCTATATAAGCAAAGATACCTTTTACTACTCTTATTGACCTTTCACAAGCTGATGAAAACTTATAAAAATTTATCGGTACAAACCGAATCAATAAGGCAATTCCACATTGCCGACTAAAAAAATCTTGCCTCACCGTTACAGAAGTTCCGCAACAGTGATATATGAAACCGAAGCTTCTTTTTGCAATTTGTATTATTTTATCACATTTTATTAATCTTGTCAAGAGTTAATCAAAAATTTTTCGGATTTATTTTGAATAACTGTCCTCACTTATACCATACAGTTTAGTTTTCCAGTTTTCAAAAGGAGGATTAACTTCATAACTTTCGTCGAAATAAGAACGAATATACTGTGATGCACGGTTTTCCGAACACTTATAATTCAAAACATTTCCGACGGAATCAAGTTCGAGATTATTCATGAAAATTGCGAATGCCTGTTCAATAAAACTGCTTTCCCCCCGCATATGAGAAATATAGTCTGTTCCCTCCAGAAGCGGATAACCTACCGTTCCGTGTGCTACCCAGTAACTGAACTGCCTTACAGCTCCCGACAATGACTTGCTCACATGAAATTTTTCCGTATACATATCAAATTCCTTATTTCAATTCGGCAATG
Source organism: Ruminococcus sp. (assembly GCA_017622635.1). GTDB lineage: Bacteria > Bacillota > Clostridia > Oscillospirales > Ruminococcaceae > Ruminococcus. The sequence goes on from JAGAQS010000348.1 coordinate 1,047, forward strand.
GTCACACCGTCCTCGCCCTCTCCGAAAACTCCCGAACGGTAGCTTTTTACGGACGGGTGGGATTTAAGACGGTTCTGCACTGCCTGTCTGAGTACGCCTGTACCCTTTCCGTGAATGATAGTAACCATAGAAATATTTGACATAACAGCCCTGTCAATGAATGCGTCAAGCTGATAAACGCCGTCGTCACACGCACAGCCACGTATATCAAGTTCCATACTGCCACGGCGTTCAACCTTGACACCGATTTTACCCGTTTTCCGTGACGACTTGTTTTTATACGTAACCTTTTTGGGTTCTTCAAGTCGCAGACGTGAGATATTCAGTTTTGTTTTCATAACGCCCATCTGTACAAAAACAAATCCGCTGTCATCAGGGTCACCTGAAACAATACCTTTCCTTTGCAGGTCAACCACATAAACAGTATCGCCACGTTTTAATTTGCGTGGCAGTACATAGTCTGCATTTGGGTCACGTCTGTCAACGGGGTTAGCGGTATCGTACATTTTATTGAAACTCTGTTTTGACCGTGCTTTCACACCCGAAACACTTTCACCGAAATTCTTTTTGTCCTTTTCCTTTTTAAGCTTTTCAAGTTCAGTGATAAGTGGAGCTGCCCCACGTGTTTACCGGCAGCGTGGAGCACGCCATCGCCCACATTGAGGAGTCCGTCCAGAATCG
>JAGAQS010000349.1 GCA_017622635.1 Ruminococcus sp.
CTGTCAGACTTCATATTGTCAATAAGCTGTTCAAAGTACTTCTTGCCTACTTCCATAACAACGTCGGAATACATCTGGATAAATCTTCTGTAGCAGTCCCAAGCCCATCTCGGATTGTTGGACTTTTCAGCGATTGTGTTAACAACTGTTTCGTTGAGACCGAGGTTAAGAATAGTATCCATCATACCGGGCATTGAAGCTCTTGCACCTGAACGAACAGAAACGAGGAGCGGATTTTCCTTGTCGCCGAACTTCTTGCCTGTGATTTTTTCCATTTTTACGATATATTCGTTGATTTCAGCCATAATCTCATCACTGATACCGCCGTCCTCATAGTACTGAGTACAAGCCTCTGTAGTGATTGTGAAGCCCTGCGGAACAGGGAGACCGATGTTTGTCATCTCAGCGAGGTTAGCACCCTTACCGCCGAGAAGTTCTCTCATGTTGGCATTACCCTCTGAGAAAAGGTAACAATACTTATTTGCCATTGGTATATACCTCCAGTTTTAAACATTACCGAAAGGGTAAAAATTCAAGCACCCTTTCGACTTATAATTATTATAACACATTTTAGAAAGAATTACCATATATGCAATAGTAAAAATTCCGTTGTTATTTTGTAGCATAATATACAAAAATTTGTGAAAAGAAATAAATATAGAAAAAAATACTTGCAATTATGGTTAATGTTTGTAATAATATAAGGTAGGTGTAAAAATTTACGGGACATAATATGTAAGTATATAATGTACTGAATAAAAAATAAAACAAAAATACGGAGGGGTTAGAATGAACAAAGCAATAATACTTGCAGGCGGACAGGGTAAGAGAATGAAAGCCGATATGCCGAAACCGCTTTTTAAGGTTCTCGGTGAACCTATGCTTGAATGGGTGATTTCGGCTTGTGAAAAATCGGGAATAGTTGATATATGTGTTGTCAAGGGATTTATGGAGGAGATGATAGACAAGTATCTTGACGGAAGATACAGAACAGTCTTACAGGCTGAACGTCTCGGAACGGGTCACGCCGTAATGCAGGCAGTGCCGTTTCTGAAAGAGGACGAAAGCGGAAATACTCTTGTACTTTGCGGTGATGCACCTTTCATTGATGAAAGTACAATAAGAAATTCACTCAGATATCACTGTGAAAACAAAAACGCAGTCACCGTAATAACGGCTGAACTTGAAAACCCTTTCGGTTACGGCAGGATTATCCGTACTGAAAACGGTATCAGCGGAATTGTGGAACAGAAAGACGCTTCCGAAGAACAGAAGAAAATCAGGGAAGTAAATTCGGGTGCTTACTGGTTCAGGACGGCAGACCTTATAAAACTGCTTGATAAGATTACCTGTGAGAACGTACAGAAAGAATATTATCTTACAGACACTATTTCCATAGCAATTGCCGAGGGTAAAAACGCAGGTGCTTACAAGTCGGAAAATCCTGATATAATAAAGGGTGCAAACGACAGAAAGGATTTGCTGAATCTCAATACATACGCAAGAATGATGGTTATTGAAAAACATCTTGTAAAC
>JAGAQS010000350.1 GCA_017622635.1 Ruminococcus sp.
GGCTGTACTCTTGTAACAGCATATGCGAGAACGTCATTAAGCATACCTGTTGAAATTCTCATGCTGTTCTGTTCAGCCGTATATTTTATAAGTTCATAAAGCTTGTTTATACGCTGTCCCGTCTTTGCCGATATGAAAACAAAGGGAACATATGACATGAAGCTGAAATCGTTTTCAAGCTTTGTCCTGTATTCCTGCATGGTCTTGTCGGTCTTTTCAACCAAATCACACTTGTTTACGGCAACTACACAGGCTTTTCCCTGTTCATGTGCATAACCTGCAACTTTTGAATCCTGCTCCGTGAATCCCTCTGAAGCGTCAATCATTATTACACATACGTCCGCACGGTCAACCGCCATATACGCACGTAAAACGCTGTAATGCTCCACCTTTTCGGTTATTTTGGATTTTTTGCGGATTCCTGCCGTATCAATGAATACAAATTTTCCATATTCGTTTTCAATTACCGTATCCGTTGAATCACGTGTAGTGCCTGCAATGTCCGAAACTATTACACGTTCTTCCCCTGCTATCTTGTTTATAAGTGAGGACTTGCCTGCATTCGGCTTTCCTATTACGGCAACCTTTATATATTCCTCGTCGTATTCTTCTTCTTTTTCGTCGGGCAGATATTCATATACTGCGTCAAGCATATCGCCTGTACCGTGACCGTGAACGGAAGAAACGGGGTAAGGGTCACCGAGACCGAGATTATAAAATTCGTAAATCTCCATAGGAGGCTCACCGAGAGAGTCGCACTTGTTTACGGCAAGTATTATCGGTTTACCGCTTTTTATAAGCATTTCCGCAACGGCGTGGTCATCTGACGTTACACCGCACCTTATATCTGTCACAAAAATAATGATATCAGCCTTTTCAATTGCAAGTTCAGACTGCCGTCTCATCTGGGCAAGTATAACGTCATCACTGTCAGGTTCTATACCGCCCGTATCGACAACCATGAACGATTTGCCACGCCATTCACATTTTGAATAGATACGGTCACGGGTAACACCCGGAGTATCTTCGACAATTGAAAGTCTCTGTCCTATAAGTTTATTGAAAAGAGTCGATTTTCCGACATTAGGACGACCGACAACAGCAACAATTGGTATTGACATTTTACCGCACTCCTTTCATTTATTTTTTGGTTATTCCTATAATTGCGTCAAGAAGTTCATATCCGTCATTCTGAACGGGACATATTTTGACATCAAGTTTTTTTTCTGCCTCCTCAACCGTCATATCGTCGAGAAAGACTGTTGAATCACGTCTGAGCATTGACGTTGAAATCAGGAGATTTTCACCCAGATTTTTTCCTTTAAGCTGTGCGATTAAATCCTGACAGGTAATAAGACCGGTAACAGTGATAGTCTCTCCGAAAAAGTCATTTCTTATACGGTAAACATCACACTTTAAAAGCGGGAAATATTTTTCAGCCTTTTCGGCAAGTCTTTTTACATTTTTATATGCCAGATATCCCGTAGCTATTGAGACATGACGTTTTCCGCCCTCCCATTCGGCAAGTTCAAGTGCATTTTCAAATTCGTCAATAAGCGAACGCATCATACCTACACCGTTTTCGTACTGCGGAAAATCCTCATAATATTCCATAGGCGGAAGTTCACGCTGTGCAATAAGAAAAAATTCGTCCGACGGAAAAACTGTTCTTGTACCGAACTTTTCAAGAAAAATTTTCTGATATTCGGAAATTATGTCAATTGTCTCCGACGCTGATTCTTTAGTAAAACAGGTAAGTGGAAAAAGTCCGTCACGGTATTTTGTAAGACCGACGGGGACAACCGCCATACTTGATATATTAGGCATAAGCTCCCCTAAATCACTTAGTGAACGTCTGAGTTCGTCGCCGTCATTGAGATTAGGACAGCACACAATCTGACAGTTTAATTTTATTCCGTTTTCGGCAAGCTGATATATATATTTCAGTTTTTCACCTGCAAAACGGTTATGCATCATCTTAACACGAAGTTCGGGGTTTGTCGTATGCACGGAAACGTTTATATTCAGTTTCATTTTAATAATACGGTCAATGTCGGACTGTTCAAGGTTAGTGAGAGTGACATAGTTTCCCTGTAAAAAAGAAAGCCTTGCGTCATCGTCCTTGAAATAGAGAGTTTCACGCATATTCGGTGGCATCTGGTCAATGAAACAGAAAACGCACTTATTTCTGCATGACTGTTTTTTGTCCATGAGGAAAGTTTCAAATTCAAGACCGATATCGTCGTATTCGTCTTTTTCGATGTGGAAAGGCAATGAAACGCCGTTCCTTGTTATTACGAGGTCAACGGAAGTTTCCGCAGAATAGAACATATAATCAAGAACGTCTTTGATTTCCTGACCGTTGACGGAAAAAAGGAAATCTGACGGCATAATTCCCGCACGCTGAGCAGGAGAACCGTTAACTATACTTTTTATTTCAACCATAAAAAACACCGTCTGATAAATTTAAAAGGGAGAGCAGGACTTAACTCCTCCTCTCCCTCTCATGTATCGGATTAAGCCGATTATTCAGCGTCGATTTTAAGAACCTCAACGCCCTTATAGAAACCGCAGTTCTTGCAAACCTTGTGCGGAGCTTTATATGCACCGCAATTGTCGCACTTGGACATTGCCGGCACGTCAAGCTTCCATACGGCAGAACGTCTCTTATCACGTCTTGCCTTGGAAGTTTTTCTCTTTGGTACAGCCATTCTGGCACCTCCTTACAAAAGAGCTTCACAGCTCAGAATTGAAACAATCACATTCAGATTCATTCAAATCACAGCCACACACCATACAAAGACCTTTGCAGTCATCTTTGCACAGATTTTTTGAGGGCAGCTGTAAGATGAGGTCGGTGAAAGCGATTTCATTAAGTTCAATGCTCTGACCGTCGGCAACAATATATTCGTCATTATCATTGCTTACAGAAGGAACGACAATATGCTCAAAGTCAAAGTGATATTCTCTGTTGAACTCTTTAAGACATCTGTCACAGGTAAGAGCCAGTGTAAAAGAAACGGAATATTCAAGACAGACGATGCCTGCCCTGTTGAAAATCCTGCCGTCAACTTTCACGGGAGAAGCGAAACTGTAGCCATGAATGGCGGAAAGTTCGTCATCACCTATTGAATAGCTGATATCCTTTGATTCTCCGACAATATTGAAAAGCTGTTTTAAATTAATCTTCATAATATTAAAAATCCTTTAGAGCATCATAAGTTATATTATACACCAATTCACAGAATATGTCAATAGGTGTTTTTGAAAAAAGTGAAAATTCTTTCAGAATCACTTTATGAACTGCTTAACGTTTTCAGAGAGTTCATCAACGTCAGCGGAAACGGTAAATACAACAGAAACGTCTTCACCTGTGAGCTTGTCAATCTTTTCGAGGAGAGCGCCGAAAGCTTCATAGTCACGTCCGCCGATTTTGAAGATACCATCAACGTAAATATCAGTGATATCATAGTTGCTTGCGAGGAGACCTGCAATAAAGCCGTAGAAAGCTTCATAGCCCTCAACGTTGTAATATTCGGTA
>JAGAQS010000351.1 GCA_017622635.1 Ruminococcus sp.
CCGTACTCATCTTTGTTAAGGCTGAGACGTTCGGAAGTACCCGATTTACCGCCGATTGAATAACCCTTTATACTTACATTACCGCCACTGCTCTCCGTTACAACGTTTCCGAGAGCCGTTCTGACTTTTTCGGAAGTATCCTCCGAAACAACTTGTCTGCGGACTGTCCTTTCATTTTTAAGAACTATATTTCCGTCCTCGTCAATTATCTTGTCAACCACATACGGCTGTAACAGATAACCACCGTTTATAGCCGCACAGTATGAAGTAATCATTTCAATAGGTGTAAGTGTATCGCCCTGCCCGAAAGCACTTACTGCAAGGTCAATCTGAGACATATCTTCAGCCTCAAAACCGATTCCCACGCCTTCGGCAGGCAGGTCTATGCCTGTTCGTTCTTTCAGTCCGAAAGCGGAATAATAGTAACAGAATTTATCAACACCGAGACGACCGCCTATTTCCATAAAGGCAGGGTTACAGGAATTTGTAAGTGCTTTCTGGAAAGTCTGAGCACCGTGACCGCTCCAATCGTGACAGTGAATAGGGGCAGCACCCGGAAACGTGACAGAACCCGAACAGTAGAAAGAATCATTTTCAAAGTCTATCAGGTTTTCTTCAATGGCAGCCGCACTTGTGATTACTTTGAAAACCGAACCCGGTTCATATATTTCAGTAATACACTTGTTTTTCCACTGTGCCTCACGTTCGTCTGAGATTGCCTTTGTTGCTGCGTCACCTGTGAGTTTAGCTATTTTTTCCGCTGCTACAGGGTCAGCAATTTCATAAGGTTCATTGAGGTCAAAACTCGGATAAGTCGCCATTCCGTAAATTGCACCCGTCTTTGCGTTCATGAGAATCGAACACGCACGGTTTTTCACTTCAAATTCCGTGACCATTTCTTCAAGGTGCTTTTCAAGAATATACTGGATTTCCGTGTCAATGGTCAGATAAACATCATCACCGTTTTGTGCGGCATACGTCTTTGAATACCTGTAGGGAAGTTCGTTTCCATTTGAATCCTTTGCGGAAATCGTCCTGCCGTCAACACCTGCAAGATAGTCATCATAGTACGCTTCAATTCCGTACATACCGTCACCGCCTGCGGACGTAAAACCGATAACGGAGGCAGCAAGTTCGTCATGCGGATAATATCTTTTTGTGTCCTCCTCAATGTTGAGGGATATAAATTCATATTTGTCAAAAAAAGCAAGTACTTCGTCCGCAACGGGTTTTTCAACCTGGTCCTGTAATATACTGTACTGAGTGTTTTCCTCCATGGCAGACGCAACTTTTTCAGTTGTTATTCCGAGTTTTTCGGAAAGAAAATTTATTGCTTCCTCCCTGAAAGCGTCCGACGATTCAGGCAGTGTATTCAGTTCGTTTCCGTCCTCGTCAAACTTGGGCTTGTAATCACCTGCGGCTTTTTCCTTGTTTCGTTTGTCAATTGACTTCTGGAGTGATTTAAGCTCTTTCTGAAACTGACAGGGGTCAAGAAAAACTTTATAAACAGATGCACTCTTTGCCAGCGGTGTACCGTTTGAGTCATATATTGAACCTCTGTGTGCCGAAATGGGTATTGAACCGAAATGCTGGTCATTTGCCATTGCCTGATATTTTTCATTGTCAATGACCGAAATCTTAAAGAAATTAATCGCAACAAAAAGGAACAGCAAAAAAAACACGCCTGTCATAATGACACGTATTCTGAATTTCATTGTCTTTAAAGGAATATGTTTTGTTACTGCCACATCTATCTTCCTTTCCGCCTGATACGGCATAAAATAAGGCAGGGTAACTTTATGCTGCCCCGCCCGATGAACATCTTCTTTTTTTGTATGATGTCCGTTTCTTCTGATACGACGAAGGATTTTTCGCTATTCAAGCGTGAAAACGCCGTTTCGGAGTTTTACGGACAAAGCTCCGAAACGGCTTATTCCGATATTCCGACACTCGCTGTATCTCCGTGTTCTACATGATTATATAGGCAGTCCTGTTATTATATTTATATTGGTACTACCCTCTGAAATATTCCACACAGTCTTCAAAAAAGCCTTTTATTTTAGCTGTTATGCCCTTTTCCTGTTCAGGAATATTTACAACATCGTCAGTCTGTATTTTTATGTATTTGATTTGTGAAGAATCCATTTTCTTCATACCGAGTACATTTTCCGCATAATCTTCCACGTTTTTTGCGGACATTTTGCTTTCAAGTTCCGATTGCAGTCTTACGTTTTCGGCTTCGGCAAGTTTAAGCTGTCTGTTAAGGTCTGTAACCTTGTTATATACTGTATTTCGTCTGTCCAGCGTATAGATTACCGAACCGAGCAGTACAGCCGCAACAACAGAAACAAGAACAATGGCAAGTACAGAACCGCTTTTCACTTCATTATGTTTAACCTGAATATTTTTTCTTGCTTCGGGAACTTTTTCAGGTTCAGGTTTTGTTTCCTCCTGAAAATCCTCGTTTTCCGCTTCTTCATAATAATAAGCGGCATTACTGTCAGCCATTTATTCCGCACCCCTTTCAATAATTCTAAGTCTGGCACTTCTGCTTCTTTTGTTTTCTTCAAGTTCTTTTTCGTCAGCCTCTATGGGCTTTCTGTTGACAAGTACGCCTTTCGGTTTGTGACCGCACACGCACTGCGGAAAATCAGGCGGACATATACAACCTTTACACCAACCTGCGAACCTTTGTTTTACAAGCCTGTCCTCAAGCGAATGAAAAGTAATTACAGCAAGTCTTCCGCCTGTTTTCAGACTGTAGAAAGCTTCATCAAGACCTTTTGAAAGGTGTTCAAGTTCACCGTTTACCGCTATTCTGATAGCCTGAAAAGTTTTTTTACACGGGTTCTTTTCACGCCTTGCTTTCTGCGGAACACTCTGTCTTATAATGTCGGCAAGCTGTAAAGTGGTTTCCACGGGAGAAACTGCTCTTGCCTTTACTATATTTTCGGCAATTCTGCGTGAAAATTTTTCTTCACCGTACTCGAATATAATTTTTGCGAGTTCCTGCTGTGAATATGTATTGACAATATCCGACGCACTGATTCCCTCTTTTTCCATTCTCATATCAAGCGGAGC
>JAGAQS010000352.1 GCA_017622635.1 Ruminococcus sp.
GTAGTCAGTCAGCAGTAAATCAGTGCGAAGTCAGTGAGAGAGAGCAGACAAATCTGTAATTTATAAAATTCCAGAAAGGAAAAGCTATTCAAAAATACCGTGGGCTACACGGAAATTCATGCCTGTGGACTGTAGAAAAAATGTGAGTAGTATTTAGTTCTGATACAAAAACATACAGGTTGAAGCAGGAATTTTCTCAATATGGGTATGTTTGTCCATATTTTGAGTAGCAGTTACAAATGAAAATAGAAATAGCTACACTTTTTCCTGAAATGTGCGAGGCGGTACTGGGTGAAAGTATTGTCGGACGTGCAAGGAGAGCGGGAAAAATAGAGGTAAACTGCCGTCAGATACGTGAATACACACAGGACAAGCACCGCCGTGTTGACGATACACCATATGGCGGAGGTATGGGCATGGTCATGCAGTGTGAACCGATTTACAACTGCTACAAAGCAGTCTGTAACGAAATGGGCACTAAACCGCATACAATATATATGTCGCCTAAAGGAAAAATCTTCAATCAGCAGAAAGCGGTTGAACTTTCCAAAATGGACAATATTCTTATAATATGCGGTCATTATGAGGGTGTTGACCAGAGAATTATTGACAGGATAGTTGACGAAGAAATTTCAATAGGCGACTACGTGCTTACAGGCGGTGAAATTCCTGCGATGACTGTTGTTGACGCTGTTGCAAGAATGTGTGACGGTGTTCTTTCAGATGAGATGTGTTTCAAAGATGAGAGTATTTACAGCGGTCTGCTTGAGTATCCGCAGTATACACGCCCTGAAGTATGGGAGGGTGAAAGTGTTCCGCCGGTGCTATTGTCGGGTCATCACAAAAATATAGAAAAATGGAGGCTGGAGAAAAGTCTGGAAATTACTGCGGAACGTCGTCCCGATTTGCTTGATATTTACAATAACGGTAAACAATAAGTATAGTATGAAAATTAAAATCACTTTAGAAATAATTCACATATTAATATGTGGAAAATTGTTGGAGTTCAACAATTTATGTTAAATCTTTTTGTGGTGAATATCAACAAGCAAATCGAAAAAATCAGTCTCACATTTAAACTAAATGTAGAAATTAATGAAAAGTAACCTTTTAAAAAGAAAAATCCGTTGACTATGCGGATTTTTAAATGTATAATTAATATCAGCAATTGAAATATATTTGCGTGCGGTACTCTAATAGAGAGTACAATATAGAGAATAGGAGAGTTGTATATGTTTGTCAGAGAAGTAATGGTCAAGAATCAGGTCGGACTTCATGCAAGACCGGCTACCTTCTTCATTCAGAAGGCTAACGAATTCAAGTCATCTATCTGGATTGAGAAGGAAGAGCGCAGAGTAAATGCCAAGAGCTTACTTGGTATCCTTTCACTCGGCATTGTAGGCGGTACTAATGTAAAGGTTATCGCTGACGGTGCAGATGAAAGAGCAGCAGTTGACGCTCTTATTGACCTCGTTGACAGTGGATTCAGCGAAGAAAACAGATAATCAAAATCCCGAATTTTTTTGGGCGTTACGCTGCTGTAACGCCCGCTTTGTTTTTTTACGGAAAAAAATTATCCTTTAAAATATTCTGCCATATTCTCCGCAAAAATTGCATATCCTTTAGTAGGGTCTGAAACAAAAACGTGAGTAACCGCACCTATAATTTTATTGTCCTGAATAATGGGACTGCCACTCATTCCCTGAACGATTCCGCCCGTAAGGTCAAGCAGTTCCTTGTCTGTTATGCGTATTACCATATTTTTAGTACTTTCAGAACTGTTATAATCTATTTTTTCTATTTCGATACTGTATTTACGTGGGGTATCGCCCGAAACGGTAGTTAAAATTTCGGCTTCTCCCGTCTTTACGTCCTGCCTGTAGCCCATTTTATATTGCTGACAGTTCACAGACAGTGCCTGCACGGCTGACTCGGAAAGCATACCATATACACCGCATGAATTGTTACGGTTAAGTATACCCATACTTCCGCCGTACATAAACTGTCCGTGAAGTTCTCCCGGAATACCCTTTGAACCTTTTTTTGCGTCGGTTATCTCGACGGGAACGGCTTCACCGCTGTAAATGGGAACAAGTTCACCTGTATCGGAATCACAGACAGGGTGTCCGAGACCTGCAAATTCTCCCGTTGTCTTGTTGAAGAAAGTCATTGTGCCTATTCCTGCAATGCTGTCACGTACCCACATACCGCCACGCCAGCTCCCCGAAGATTCGGAATATTCGGGTTTTAAAAATACTGGAAAGTCTTTCTCCTCACGGCTTATCACCAGTTTTATTTTTTTGCCGTCACTTTCACTTATAATCTTCTGTAATTCTTCATTTGAAGTTATGTTTTTTCCGTCGGCTGATTTTATAACGTCCCCGACTTCTATTCCTGCATTCTGGGCAGGACAGATTTTTTCACCGTTTTCCGTTTCGACTTCTCCCAGTTCAGTAACCATAACACCGTCCATCAGAAGTTTTATTCCGAAAGGATTTCCGCCCGCCACAAGTGTGGGGGCTTCTGCCTCGTGGACTTCAATGTTTTTTACGGGAATAGCACCAAAAAGAGTAAGAGTCACCGTGTCTGTACCTGAAACATTTTTTGACGCCGGAATAATGCCCGACGTATAATTACAACAGGAAATTTCAGGATATTCGGCTATTCTTATTTCACTGCCCGTTTCTTTGGTAAGCGACGACGGAAGATGAACCGAGTAGTATTCGGCAGTTCCAAATAAACTTATCATACCGACAGACAATAAAACCGCAGTACTTTGAATGATTTTTCTTTTGAATCGCATTCTGTTTTTCCTTTCTTTTATTTTCGGCTGAGAATATAATTATTGTACGTCAGAACTGCGGATTTATAAATGAGAATTAACCGCAGATTTTAATGCTAATCCCTGCATATTTACAAGGAGTTTCCAAAAATGTCAGAAAAATCAAAAAAATTCATTGCAGTAATTTTTAAAATATTATTAATTATACTTGCTTTTGTGTGGTCTTTTTTTATGGTATCAATGACGGGGGCAGGACTTATTTTCAACCGTGAAAGTTACGGCAGTTATATTATGCAAACGGGAGTTTTGTTTATTGTATCGGGAGTACTTATGTTTTCGGGGACGGTGCTGTGTCTTTTCAGAAAAAGAGTTACCAATATTATTTCGGTTATATTTTTATTTACGGGTTTTGTTCTGTGTATGGCAATGCTTTCACGACTTGTTGACCATGCCGACCGAAACGGCTGGGGCTATAATTTTATTCCCGTAAGCGATATGTACAGGAGAAGAATAACACCTGTAATTGTTCCGTGCTTTCTTTCTGTAGTTAACGCAATGCGGAACTGTTTTTCACGTAAATAGCCACTATTATATTATAAACGAAAAAGGACGGGAA
>JAGAQS010000353.1 GCA_017622635.1 Ruminococcus sp.
ATGCACTCCAGACCGTTGAAATCATAATAGAGTAACGTATGCCCTTGCGTACCCTGTCCATTTTTTTAGCACCGTAATTCTGACTTACAAATGTTGAAGATGCCATGGCAATTGTACCCAGCGGAAGCATGAATATGTCGTCAATTTTTCTTGCTGCCGTGTGTGCCGTGATTATCCCCGTACCGAATGAATTTACTGCACTCTGCAAAATAACCGAACCTACAGAAACTATTGCAAGCATAAGCCCCATAGACATTCCCGTACCTGCAAGGTCAGTGAAAAGCGATTTATCCCATTTAAGTTCAGATTTTTTGAATATAAGAAAATCACATTTTTTCATGGCATAAACAAAACACAGAACAACTGAAATTCCCTGAGAAATCACTGTTGCATAAGCCGCACCCGAAACGCCCATATCAAAACCTTTTATGAATAAAATGTCCAGTCCGATATTTATAAAAGTGGAAACAATTAAAAAGTACAGAGGGGTTTTGCTGTTACCTATTGCCCTCATCATTCCGGCAAGCATATTGTATGCGATTGTAATGACGGAAAACATCATAATTATTTTCATATATTCAACTGTATCACCGATAATATTTTCAGGTGTTTTCAGGGCAGTCATAAGAGGTCTGATTGAAACTAAACTTATCACCGTTAAAATAAGTGAAATTATACCCGACAGAACATATGTCAGTGAAACGGATTTTTTCATTGACTTTTCGTCATTTGCTCCGAAATATCGGGAGATAATTACTGCAAATCCGTTTGTCAGACCGTTCGAAAAACCTATTACAAGACTGTAGACAGGTGCAGACGCTCCTACAGACGCAAGAGCCGTGTCTCCAAGAATATTGCCGATAATTGCCGTATCTGCAATGTTGTAGAGTTGTTGGAAAATGTTACCTATAAGAATCGGTATTGAAAAATAAATAATGTTTCTGAGAATATTTCCCTCGGTCATGTTTATTGAAGATTTTGACATTTCTTTTCACCGCTTTTTTTGATTATTCTGGTTGTTTTCAGTGAATACATAATAGCATACAACGAAAATAAAATAAAGCACTTATATTGTTTTTACGTCACTTATCTTGACTTAAATAAAAGAATATGATATTATAAATTCAGAGGTGAGTACTTTGAAAGAAACAATGGACAGACAAGTTGCATATCTGGAATTTATGAACCGTGAAAACAGTTTCCATCATCACAAATATGAAGAAGAAATGTTACAGTACGAATATATTAAAAACGGTGATTTTCGTGCCATGGAGGAAGCAAGACGTATGATTCATTCCGCAGAAATGGGGCATTTATCTGATGACCCTATGAAAAATCTGCTTTATCTTTGTATATGCAATATTACTCTTGTGACACGATTTGCAATTGAGGGCGGTATGGAATCCGAAAAGGCATACAATGCGAGTGATTTGTATATTCAGAAATATGACAAGGCAAAGACAATTGATGAAATATACAGACTGCATGGGGAAATGATTGAATATTTCACGAAATCCGTTTCCGCCGACAAAAAGTCGCATATTTACTCAAAACAGGTTATTTGTTGTATAGAATACATTCATTGTCATCTGCACGAACAGATTGTTGTCAGTGAACTTGCCGAAATGGTACATCTGAACGAATCATATCTGTCTGTTTTGTTCAAACGTGAAACAGGCATGAACATTACGGAATACGTTATTGTAAAACGCATGGAGACTGCGGAAAATATGCTGAAATATTCTGATTATCCGCTTACGGAAATTTCCGATATACTGCATTTTTCGAGTTACAGTCATTTTGCAAGGACTTTCCGTAAATATTATAACATGAGTCCGAAAGTTTACCGAAATAATAATTATCGCCGTACAGTCATTACAGAATAAAAAAACAGGATACTAATAGTATCCTGTTTCAGTCAATTATGTTTAACGTATAAAATTCATACGCTGAAAAGGTTCTTTTTCGGGAAGTCCGAAATTTTCTTTGCCCAGTGCAATACTTTTCATCAGGAAAGTCATATTGTTTGCAAGAGTTCTCATGCTCTGTAAGCCTTCAACGTCCTGTGAGGCTTCACCTGCTTCTCTGCCGTGAATACTGTTCCAGTACTGACTTGAAGCCACAGGCATTCACGAAATTGTGAAGAACATGTTAAGTTCATCAAAAGTTGCGGACAATCCGCCACGTCTTGCGGCAACAACAGCCGCACCGACTTTCATGGTTTTGTCGAAATGTGTACTGTAGAATAATCTTGTTAAAAAAGCGACAAGCGTGGCATTTGCGGAAGCGTAATATACAGGACTTCCGACAACAAGACCGTCACATTTTTCAAATTTTTCAGCTGTTTCATTTACAATATCGTCAAATACACATTTTCCCGTTTTAGTACATGACGCACAGGCAATACAGCCACGTATATCTTTATTGCCGACATGGATAATTTCCGTTTCAATTCCTGAATTATTGAATACTTTTTCCATTTCATTCAGGGCAATGTATGTATTTCCGTGTACACGTGGGCTTCCGTTTATCATCAATACTTTCATATTATTTTACCTTTTTCGTAAACTCCACTGCCACAGATTACGCCCATTTCCTTAGCACCCTGAACACAGTCGGCATAACCTCTGAAACAGGCTATTGTTGTTTCAGCCGACGCAGTTTCTTCGTCTGCCATAGTTGCGATGTAATAAAATTCCTTGTCACGAACTTCAAGCCAACGGGCAACGGTACGGTCAATAAGAGCTTTAAGCTGTGCATCAATCGAATAAAAATAAACGGGACTTGCAAGGACAATGACATCAGCTTCAATAATTTTCTGAAGTACATCTGCCATATCGTCTTTTATTGCACAGTTGCCGTTGTTTTGTGTGCAATAGTAGCAGGCACGGCAGTAACCGATTTTCTTTTCGGCAACACGGATTTTTTCAACTTCATTTCCGCTTTCAACTGCACCACGCATAAATTCATTGCAGAGCAGGTCTGAATTTCCGTCTTTACGGGGACTGCCCGATAAAATCAAAACTTTTTTACTCATAATTTTTTCTCCTTTCAAAGTAAAAAATGCGTGTCCGTAAAAAAGGCTTTTCGTACATATACGAACACGCTCTGAGAAGTATATTTATATTATAGCACATTATATACAAAAAAACAAGTTCAAATTTGTTATTTATTGTAAACCCACAGATTATTACTGAGACTGTATGACAAATAGATTTTGTTGTGTGAATATTATAAAAGCACCGTCGGTTAATATCCGACAGTGCTTTTTGTTATCTTTTACTTGTAACTTCCTGTTGCAATAAATTGAATTTCGAGAGCGTCAGAATTTGTGACACCGTCACCCGTGTTGTAAACGTCAGCGTTGAACTTTCCTTTTGTTGTCAGTTCATAGTTGTCGGGATTTGCAATTGACTGCATAACAAGTACCGAGTCTGCAATATTCACATCATCGTCATTGTTTGCATTTCCCGAACGTTCTACTTCAAGGCTCAGAAAAGTTTTTACATCTTCTTCGTAATTTGTAGTCAAAGGAATATTTTCGGTATTTTCGGTGAGACTGTCAAGATATTCAAAGTAAGCGGCGTCAACGTCTTCTATTTCGTCGGCGTATTTTATAACATACATCTGAATTGCAGTAAGGTCATATAATTCAGCGATTATTCCGTTACCGTTCAGGTCATAATTTTCGTTTATGTTATTCCATACTTCGTCAGGCAGTAGGCTTTCGCTGGTATTCTCTAATTTGCTGCTCCAGTAAATATTAACGTCGAAATAGTCCTTATAGTCAACAACGCCGTCCATGTTTACATCGGGAGCGGGGACTGTTCCGTTTTCAACGTCCTTGCAATACTGTTCAAAGAACGGTGTGAATTTTTCCATATCAATAATATGTCTGGAATCATGTATATCATGCGACGGTCCGATATCGTATGACACTTCAATTCCAAGATTTTCAGCCGCACGTCTCAGATGGACAGGGATTGAATATGCAGATACATAGTTTTCAAAATTATTAACATAATATTCTCTTGTGAAATATTCCGGTTTTATTTCCATGTGGTTCAGAATGTAAGTTGAAATCTGTAACCAGATATCAGGTGAGGGAATATGGTATGCTCCTAAATATTGCGAATAGCACAGTAAAAAGTCGTCACATCGCTGATATTCTTCCTCAGTAATAAAAGTTCTTGCTGTTTCAGGGTCGGGACAATCTTTATAAGAATGGTTTATATTGCGATATACGAATAAATCATAAACATCGCCGACATCAAACTGACCGTTTCCGTTAAAGTCGAGAGTGGTTCGACCACTTTCGCAAAGTTCTTCAATCATATAATATTCAGCATTGAGGTAGTTAATATGATAGAACATACGCATAGGGAAACAGTAAGCCTGAATTTCTTTGTAATCAACAAAATTTTCTACCATTTCATTTGTAACGGGTGCAATATCGGGGTCATAGAAAGCGGGGTTGAGATAATCAAACTTCATGTTACCGCTTACTATAAAGTATCTCATCAATGACAATGTATCATCAAAATCCACTGTTCCGTTACCGTCGTAGTCAGCTATGGTTTCGATACGCTGTATTGTTTCGGGGTCAATCTCGTCCTCATAGGAATAATACTCGGAGCGATATTTGTCAAGAATATAGCAGTCCATGATGTCAAATTCACCGTTGCCGTTGATATCAACATCAAGTTCTCCGCTTTCCATTTTGTCAAAGATTTTTGATTCACCGGGCCAGTATCTTGACGGGTTAATTTTGTATTCTGCATTTTCTGCATTGCTTATTGTTGGAATAGCGGAAGACGCTATTGTAATAGCTGATATAAAAGATACAAGCTTTTTCATATGAATGCTCCCTTCGTCATCAATATTCTGTGACGTGGTTGTGATATTTGTCACAGTTAAATCGTTTTGTACTGTCTGACTGATTGTTGTCTGAAAAGTTTTTGTCTGTGTGGTGACAGCTGTTGTGTCAGTGGTTTTAACCGTATTATTTGC
>JAGAQS010000354.1 GCA_017622635.1 Ruminococcus sp.
ACAATAAGACTGCCGAAGAAAGTATCACCGTTATTGAGTGTCGGTTCGTAAATAATAATTTCAGCACCTTTTGCCTTGATTCTTTTCATAACGCCCTGAATTGAACTCTGTCGGAAATTATCACTGTTGGACTTCATAGTAAGTCTGTATACACCGATAGTCACATTTTTTTCTTTGGACTTATCATATGCCGTATTATCAGCATAGGCGTAATAACCGGCAAGCTGAAGAACCCTGTCAGCAATGAAATCTTTACGTGTGCTGTTTGATTCAACTATTGCAGATATCATATTCTGAGGAACGTCCTGATAATTGGCAAGGAGCTGTTTTGTATCCTTTGGCAGACAATAACCGCCGTAACCAAAACTTGGGTTATTATAGTGAGTACCTATTCTCGGGTCAAGACAGACTCCGTTTATTATCTGCTGAGTATCAAGACCTTTCATTTCAGCATAAGTATCAAGTTCGTTAAAATAGCTGACACGAAGTGCAAGATAAGTATTGGCAAAAAGTTTCACGGCTTCCGCCTCTGTAAATCCCATAAACAGCGTATCTATATTTTCTTTTAAAGCACCCTCCTGAAGAAGTCCTGCAAAAGTATGTGCTGCTTCAACAAGTCGTTCGTTTTTCATATCAGTACCCACAATAATACGTGAAGGGTAAAGATTATCATAAAGAGCCTTACTTTCACGCAAAAACTCAGGACTGAAAATAATATTTTCCGAACCCGTCTTTTCTCTTATGAACTTTGTATATCCGACGGGAATAGTGGATTTAATTACCATTACAGCATCGGGATTATATTTCATAACCAGTTCAATAACCGCTTCAACGGCACTTGTATCAAAGAAATTTTTCTGACTGTCATAGTTTGTAGGTGCGGCAATAACAACAAAATCCGCATCTTTATATGCTGATTCAGCATCAAGAGTTGCAGTAACGTCAAGTTCTTTTTCAGCCAGATATTTTTCTATAAAATCGTCCTGAATAGGTGACTTCTTATCATTAATAAGCTGTACCTTTTCAGGAATTATATCAACAGCATAAACTTTATTATTCTGAGCAAGAAGCACTGCCAGACTAAGTCCCACATATCCTGTACCCGCAACAGCAATTTTTATTTTTTTTTGCATATAAACATCTCATTTCAATAAATTATATAAAAACATCTTTATCAGAATTAATTTTATCACATCTTAATATTTATGTCAAGTTATCAATTGCAGTAAAATCATGGAATACGAAAAATTCAGCAAAATAGCCAACACGGGTTATACGCAAAGTATACTAACTATTAAATTTATCATTTATAATTTTGAAAAATTCAAAATAACACGTATTTTTACAGTTGTGGGAATAGCCCGCAAAAATTCCGCATATTCTTTAGAAAAAAGGTTAAGGAGCAGTTTTATATGAATAAAATCACACGAAAAATCATAGGCGGAAGCGTTATTTTCGGCTGTGCGGTTTTTGCACTTACGGCACTCACCCACATAAGCAATAAATCGGACAGTGATTCAATGCCCGTTTCAATGATGTCATATCAGGACGAAAAGCCGATTATCATTCTTGATGCAGGTCACGGCGGAATAGACGGCGGTTGCACTGCCGTTGACGGAACATCTGAAAAAGGGATAAACCTTAATATACTTCTTATGCTCAGGGACTTGCTGACGGTTTCGGGATATGAGGTGGAAGTTACAAGAGATACGGACATATCAATACATGACAAGGGAGTTGAGGGGATAGCCAATCAGAAAAGTTCCGATATGGACAACAGACTTGAACTGTTCAACAAAAACGATAATGCCATATGTATATCAATTCACCAGAATCAGTTTACAGACCCGAAATACAGCGGTGCGCAGATGTTTTATTCCGACAGCAACAGACGCAACGAAAATCTTGCACGTTCCATACAGAACAGATTTGTTGAATTTTTACAGCCAAATAATACACGTGAAATAAAACAGTGCGGAAAAGAACTTTTCCTGTGCTACTACAGCAAGAACCCCACTGTAATGGTTGAATGTGGATTCCTTTCCAATCCCGAAGAAGCCGCCCTGCTTACAACGGAAGAATATCAGAACAAAGTCGCATTTACAATATTTGCGGGAATAAACAGCTTTATAAACTCCAAATAATATTATCTGAAAATGCCGTGAAAACAGAAAAAATATATTGACATTTACTGACAAAAGCAGTATAATGAATTTGTATTTATAATTATTTCCGTTAAAAAATACGGAAATTGAACGGAGGTATTTTCTATGGCATTTTGCAAGTTCTGTGGCAGACAACTTACAGAAGGCGAAGTGTGCAACTGTCAGAATCAACAAAACAGTCAGTTCAACGGCACAAACAACGGCTTTAACAATCAGTATCAGGACGGCGGAGATGTTCAGTCCGAATCCAAAGGCAAGAAAAAATTAGTTTTAATCAGTGCGGGAATAGCTGTGGTATTTATCATAATACTTTCACTGCTTTCTGCCTTAATCGTAGGAAGTTCCTACAAAAGACCGTTTAACAAGATTGTAAGGGGTATAAACAAGAACGACATCGAACTTATTCTTGAACAGTTTGCAACAGAAGATATGATGGACGAAATAAAGGAAGAAGTCGAAAAACAATACGACGGTGAATGGAATGATTTCTGTGACGACGCTGAAGACGGAATGGAGGAAATAAAAGAATATCTTGAGGACGATTTCGGAAAGAATGTAAAGTTTTCTGTAGATTTTGTTGACAAAAAGGACGCAAAGAAAAGAGAAATAAAAAATATTGAAAAACTCTACAAGACAATAGATAAAGACATTGAAATAAAAAAAGCGTACAAAGTCAAAGTCGAACTTCAGATTGAGGGAAAAGACGACGACGACGATATAAAACTTAATCTTTATTCTGTAAATATCAAAGATGAGGGCTGGAAACTTATGATTGACAATGAAATTATCAGTGACCTTCAAAATGATATTGAAGATTTAATTGACACCGATATTTATGAGGATATCATTGACGACATCATCTAAACAAAACTCTGATTGTCCGGAGAATATTACTTCTCCGGATTTCACTTTATAAAATGCGGTTACAGTCATAAAATTACAACATCTGTATTATTCTCGTAATATTATCTTAATTGACATATTGTAACAAACATGATAAAATAAAATGTGTTCAAAAATTTTTTTCGGGAGGATTTTTAAGTGAAATTAACCAAACTTTCATCTGTATTTCTTGCACTGGCTTTAACTGCCGCTGCGTCGGGCTGTTCTGAAAAAAAAACGGGAAGCAATCCGGATAATTCCGATATTATAAATGTTTCTCCAAGAAATATTTCGTTTGAATGGCAGTCTTTATATGAACAAAAACTGAATGAATTCAAAAGCACAGATAAATTTTCCGAAACTGCTGACAACGGCACGGAAGAATCAAGGTTTGACCTCTGCGACCTCAACAGCGACGGTACGCCTGAACTTATTATTTCCGCCAATAATGCCCACACAACAACGTGTGAAGTATTTACCGTATCGGGCGGTGAGGTAATCAGTATAGGAGAAATCGGAGAATACGGTTCTTTCACATATTATCCCGATTTCAAACTTATAAAAAGCGAATATTCGGGGGACGGTTTTGTTCTGGGAAAATTCATAAGTTTCAACGGCAAGGAGTTTGTCGAATCCATGACCTACAGTGACAACAGCGGTGAGGCTTCAAAGGGTGCTGAAATAAAACACGAAATCGACGGCAAGGAGCTTTCACTTCCCGAATATGACGAAGCTATGGCAGTGTACAAAGACGCAAAGACTCTTTCTCTGGGCAGAAAATATACTTTCGGTGAAGCTACCGTTGAATACGCAATGAATTGTTCGGAAAGCTGGGGGGCTGTCCTCACTCCGAAAGAAAAGGAAATTTTCAGGGAACAGCTTATGAAAAACCTCAATACAGCTACTGAAACAGGCAAAGATGCAGGTTTTGAACTGTGTGACCTGAACAATGACGAAATCCCCGAACTTATTGTATCGGAGGGTACAAGCGAAGATGACGGCTGTAAAATCTACTATATTTCGGGAAATACACTTCTTGAAGTCGAAGGAACTTACGGCTATAAGGGAAAATTTTATTTTGACAATGAACAGCTTGTTTTCTATATGACGGGCGCACCGTCGGGCAATGCCTGCTGGTCACTGACAAACAGCGATATTTCAAGTTTCAACGTTTCAAGAAGTCACATGGAATGTGGAAGAAGATATATTTTAAGTGAGGAATCCGTAAATTCTTCAATGTTTTAATCTGATACCCACTTGGTTTACGAAATTGTGGATAATAGTATCGACGA
>JAGAQS010000355.1 GCA_017622635.1 Ruminococcus sp.
CCATTTCTTCTTCAAGCATAGGGTCAACGTCGCCTTTAGCCCATAAGTTATAGAGTTCACCAAAATCCTCTGCATAATCGTCTATTTCGTCAATATCGTCAAGAGTTTCGGATATAATGTAGTCAACGAGTTCGTCGCTGTATCCGTCAACTGCACCTACCTGAATATCAAGAGTTTCAATGTTTACGACTTCTTTTCCGTCGTCATTTGCCTTTGCAACGAAAGATGTGTCAACGCCTTCTGTGCTGAGGTTTTCAAGTCGGAGAAGCATTATACTTGAAAGCTGATTGTACCAGAAACCCGCTGAAAACTGGTCTAACATTTCACTGTAAGCACCGATTCCCTCAAAATAGGATTTGGCTTTCTGATAAGTTGCATCTGAGAGATGGTCTTTTACAGTTGTTCCGTCGTCATATAAGTACATCTGCTGGTACTGTGTCAATGCACGGATATCGCTGTTTATTTCGGTTATGTCATATTCAACTGCCACGCCGTCACTGTTTTCGTATATATCATTTATATAGTCGGGAAATCCTGTAAATGTATTCGGAAGAACATGGATAGTACCCATAATATAAAGTTCGTTATTTGTTGCAGGGTCTGTAACTTTCCAGAGTGGCGGAGTAATTTCTGATACTGTGGTATACTTTGTTATGTCGGCAGTAGTACCGTATGCTGAAACGTTTCCGCCTGAATTGTCTGTCTGTGAAATTTCCGCTTCGGTTGCTGAGGTTTCCGACTCAGCTGACGAAACTTCTGATTCAGGTGCTGACGTTTCTTCTTCAGATGTTTCTGATTCTGTTTCAGAAGATTCTGTTTCAGCCTGAGAAGAACTTTCCGTAACAGAATCCGAACTTTCGGAAGATTCGTCGGAATTTCCGCACGATACCGCCGATACAGCAAGAAATGCCGTTAAAAATGCACATAAAACCTTTTTATTCATATTTTATTGCCCTTTCTTTTTTATGATATACACATAAGTATAGCACAGTATTTTGTATTTGTCAATTACTGTGAAGCGGTTGTTGTTGTGGACGTTGACTCATTCTGTGCGGAATCCGACGCTGTGGTGACTTCTTTCGGTGTCCGCTGTATTGAGACTTTGCAGGCAGTAATTGCCCATATATTGTCATACTTCGGACATGAAAACATAACGTCATATGTGAACTGGTCTTCCGATATATTTACATTGAGAAGATTTACGTCGGCAATTATGTCATTTGCGGTTACTTCGGCTAAAACGTCCGACGGTCCTGCTATGTCAATTGTCAGGTTTTCCGTAAGTACCGAATAATCATAATTATTATCGGGTTTGTTGCTTATATTTATACGGCTCTGGTCGAGGTAAAGGGTTTTCGTCGTGATTTTCTTTGATTCGTCGGGTTCTTCGGTTTCATCTGTTTCACCCGATTCATAAGGTTCAAGCGTTACCGTTATGCTTGTTATTCCTGACATATTTATACAATTCTGTGTTTCAAGGACTTGGCTCAGGTCGAACGTACATGAATATTCTGGTACTATGTCACTCAGTGCGATTTTTCCGATTTCCAGACTGTCGGGTATTTTCGCCTGACTGTTCTTTGAAGCAATTGTTATTGAATCAATTTCCTTTGAGTCGGCGTACATCTTGAAATTCAGACAATCCTGATTGAAGTCTGACGGTGCGTTGACAATCTGAACGTACATTCCGACAGTTTTCGTTGTCAGGACAGGAATATTTATAAGGAAATTCGTGGTATTGAATGTAAGATTTGAACTGTCGAGGATTGTTCCGTCCTCCGACAAAAGCTGTATTTCGTCACTGCTTAGGGCGTGTGAGGAATCAAGCGTCATTTCCCTGTTTGATACGGCGTAAACCGTTCCTATCTTGCTGAGACGTGCAGACGGTCCTGTAATTGTGACAACATCGGGTTCACAGGTAAACTCACTTGAATTTATAGTCTTACTGCTTTCAAACTTTACATTGGGGATTTTCGGGGAAACGGGAAACTGCATTGATTCATATTTGTCAAATTCGATTTCTGCGGTTGACGGTGTAACGGAATCGACTTCAAATTCTATTCCGTTTGTACTTCTTACTTTTATAGGCAGATTTTTTTTGCCTACCGTACTTACGCCCTCAGTGTCAACATATGCTACGAGTGTATCAGTATCTATGCTTGCTATCTGTGTACGGCTTCCTATTACTTTTACCTTTACGTTTTTTACATTGCATGAGATTATGTTAAGTGTACTGTCGGG
>JAGAQS010000356.1 GCA_017622635.1 Ruminococcus sp.
CGGACGATAAAAGCCACAAAGTCGGATATTGCCCAGAATATGAGCAGGTGAATAAGAACCACCATTACAGACCATGTATTTACAAAAAAGAAAAGGCATGATATACCGACGGGTGCAAGTGAAAGAATCCACGACAGAATTTTGTGTTTTTCACCTAATTTCTGTATGAAACTGAAACGGTGAAATCTGTTTGTAAGATAAAAAACGGCAATTCCCGCAAACAGAATCATAAGTAAAAATACAATTATCCAGAACATAATTTACTCCCTTATTTCAAGGCATTTCAGGAACATCTCATCAAGTTCTTTCCAGTCACGTTTTTTGTCGTCTTTCATGGAACTGGCATATTTTCTTATTTCGGTGATACTGTTTTCTATGTAAAGGTCAAGTTCGGGAATGTGCTTTCCTTTTTCTGTTTCGGGGACTTCTGTTTTTATACGCACAAGTTCTGCAATGACAGGTTTTATATTATCGTCTGCAACAGTGTCAACGAGTTGCTGAAAAAGCACGGGCGGAGGTGTTTGGTTTTCGAGAATCCACCGGCACGCAAGCACGGGACGTATTACATAAAAATATTTTTTTAATTTAATGTTTTCGTCTTTAAGATATTTGCAGTTTGAGAGTGCAGTACTTATATAGTGGTATATTCCCGATTTGCATGAAAAGAAACTGTCTATTTCGGGAGTAAGTTCTCTGATTATATGATGTGAACTGTACACGACAGGCGAATGAATCCATTCAAAGACAGTCGGGTTTGAATTGTGGAGCAGACGGAAGGTCTTTGAAATATCCCAGCCGTTTATGTCATATATGTCGTTGAGTTCCCATTCGATAACGTCACGCATTTTTTCAAGACGCAGATAATCGTTTTTATTTCGTACATATATGAATCTTACATCATAATCACTGTCAGGTGAGGCAAATCCCCATGCACGGCTACCCGATTCAACGGCATGAAGTATTGTTATATTTTCTTTCTGCTGTATTTCGGAAATCTTATCTGAAATTATATTTTTTATATCCATATAAATCACCTCTTCCGTTTTATGATAGAAACAATTATATCATTTTGTGACTGAATTGTCAAGAACACAAAAAAACAAGACTGTAAAGCATATCCGCCTTACAGTCGTTTTTTCAACATTTTACTTTAAGAAATTCGGCATTGCCGTTAACTTCAATTCTGCCGATATTTGCAGGAAGAAAAATACAGTCACCTTTTATCATTGAAACTTCACTGTCATTGTTTTTTACAGTTCCCGTGCCGTCAATACACAGGATAACCTGAAAACTGTCGTCACAGACATCAAAACCGTATGTTTTTTTAACGTTTATTTTTTCGGTCGTGAAATAACGGCACGAACAGAGTGTTTTTGAAGAATAATCGGAACATTCATAATAGTCGTCATATGACATTGTTTCGGGAGCAGGTGCAAAATTCATTACATCAAGTGCCTTTTCCGTATGAAGTTCACGTCTGTTGCCGTTTTCGTCGGTTCTGTCATAATCGTAAACACGGTAGGTGATGTTTGAATTTTCCTGTATTTCCGCAATCAACATACCTTTACCGATAGCGTGGACTGTTCCGGCAGGTATGTAGAAAACGTCACCTTTATGTACTTCTTCATAGTGAAGAAAGTTCATAATATTCCCGTCTGATACAGCCCTGCGGATATCTGTTTCGGAAAATTTATTTTCAAATCCGTAAACAAGAGTTGTATTTTCCTCTGCTTCCATTACATACCACATTTCAGTTTTTCCGTTCTGATTTTCATGAATATGTGCATATTCGTCGTCGGGGTGAACCTGTATGGACAAGTCGTCTCCTGCGTCAATGAACTTTATAAGGACAGGAAAACCGTTTACATTGTTTTTTCCGAGATATTCGGGGTATTCGTCTATAACACGGTCAAGTGTACTGCCCGTATGTTCTCCGCTTACGACCTGACTTGAACCGTCGGGGTGTACGGAACATTCCCACGTTTCAGCGATACGCTCCATACCGAAATTTTTATTATACGCCTTTTTCAGTTTTGTTCCGCCCCAGATATTATCCTTTAGCGGCGGAATAAGTTTCAGATTTTTCATAAAAACTCCA
>JAGAQS010000357.1 GCA_017622635.1 Ruminococcus sp.
GGGTACTGTTGACAGTATTCCCCTGATATGTGCGAGTATCATGAGCAAAAAACTTGCACTTAATGCCGACTGTATTTTACTTGATGTGAAATGTGGTTCGGGTGCTTTTATGAAAACACGCAGTGATGCGGAGAAACTCGCCGTACTTATGGAAAAGGTCGGAAAGTCGGCAGGTAAGAAATGCCGTGCTGTTGTTACCGACATGGACAGCCCTCTCGGAAACAATATCGGAAACGCCCTTGAAGTCAGGGAAGCAATTGAAATTCTACAGGGAAAGTATAAGGGCAGACTGTATAATTTATGTATGGAACTTACTGCCGATATGCTTGAAATGGCGGGAAAGGGGACATTTGAAGAATGTATCGTTCTTGCGGAAAATGCCGTTTCGTCGGGAAAGGCTCTGGAGGTTCTCAGGGAAACTATACGGCTTCACGGCGGTGACTGCCGTGTGTGTGACGACGTTTCACTTTTACCGCAGGCAAAATACAAATATGAAGTGCGTGCAGTACATGACATGAAGATTCTCGGCATAAACAGTGAGGAAATAGGCATGACCTCTCTGATTCTCGGAGCAGGCAGGCTTGAAAAGGACGATGTTATTGATATGTCGGCAGGTATAGTTATGAACTGTACGGCAGGGGACTGTGTTTCTGTTGACGATACTATAATGACGCTTTATTCTTCAAAGTGCAGTGATTTTTCGGAGGCTGTTTTCAGAGCGGTCAATTCACTTGAATTTTGCAGTATATAACAAAATAATAATTTTTTTCTATTGACTGTTTCGGAAAAGTGTGATATAATACAATGTATATTATTCTTTATGGAGGTATTTACTTATGGGTTTTCTTGATTCAGTAAAGGATTTTGCAGGCAAAGTCGGCAATACCGTTGAAAAGGGTGCGAAAAGCGTTTCGGACGGTTCTAAGAAAATGGCTGAAAAGTCAAGGATTAAAAAGGAAATTTCTTCCCTTGAAAATGAAATCACTTCGGCATACGTCAGCATAGGAAAGGTTTATTTTTCCCGTATTTCCGAGAATCCCGAACCTGAGTGTGCAGGTGCTGTTGAAACGATAGTAAGCAAGGGAGCAAGAATCGAACAGCTCAGAAAGGTTCTTGACAATCTTGAAGAAAAAACAACCTGCCCGAACTGCAACGCAGTTATTTCAAAAAATCAGAAGTTCTGCGACAAGTGCGGTGCAAGGATTGAAATTGAAGTTGAACCGATAAACGTTGAACCCGTTGCATCAGATACAGACACGGTACAGGCAGGCGAAACACCGACTCCTGCCGAAACGTCAGAAGATGTAAAAATATGTACGGAGTGCGGAAAACCTGCCGCAATGAGTCAGATATTCTGTGAAAACTGCGGAAAGAAGTTTTGATTATAATATTTTACAGACTGTCGGATTGTAATATCCGGCAGTTTTTTTGTGTGAAAGGTCTTTACTTTTATATGATTTTGTGGTAAAATAACTTTATCACTTTTAAGTTTTAAATACTGAAATTTTTTCAGGAAAGGAAGTTTATAATGCCTATTACATATTTATTGAAAAGAAACGCCGAACTGTACGGCGATGAGGTCGCACTTGTTGAGGTGAACCCTGCAATTACAGAAGTCAGACGTGTTACATGGAAAGAATACGAACTTATCGAACCAAATCCGCTCTGTCACTACAGACGTGAGATTACATGGAAAGTCTTTGACGAAAAGGCAAACCGTTTTGCCAACCTGCTCCTTGAAAGAGGTGTCAAAAAGGGCGATAAGGTTGGTATACTTCTTATGAACTGTCTTGAATGGCTGCCGATATACTTCGGAATATTAAAGACGGGTGCATTGGCTGTACCGCTTAATTTCAGGTATACGGCGGACGAAATAAAGTATTGTCTTGACCTTGCAGAAGTTGACGTGCTTATGTTCGGACCTGAATTTATAGGACGTGTCGAGGAGATAGCAGAGGAAATCAGCCGTAACAGACTGCTTTTTTATGTTGGTGAGGGTTGCCCGTCGTTTGCAGAACATTACGACAGTTTAACCGCAAACTGCCACAGTTCCGCACCCGAAATTGAAATCAAGGATTCCGACGACGCAGCTATTTATTTTTCGTCGGGAACAACGGGCTTTCCGAAAGCTATTCTGCATAATCATGAAAGTCTCATGCACTCCGCAAAAGTTGAACAGAATCACCACGGTCAGACAAAGAACGACGTTTTCCTTTGTATTCCTCCGCTCTATCATACGGGTGCAAAAATGCACTGGTTCGGAAGTCTTTACTCTGGAAGCAAGGCAGTACTTCTTAAAGGTGTAAAGCCTGACGCAATTTTAAAGACCGTTTCGGAGGAGGGCTGTACTATTGTATGGCTTTTAGTGCCGTGGGCTCAGGACATTCTCGACGCTATAGACAGAGGTGACATAAAGCTTGAAGATTACAGCCTTTCACAGTGGCGACTTATGCACATAGGTGCTCAGCCTGTTCCGCCGTCACTTATTGCACGCTGGAAAAAGCTTTTTCCTAATCA
>JAGAQS010000358.1 GCA_017622635.1 Ruminococcus sp.
CTGCGATTAAAAATGACAGCATGGCTGTAATTAAATTTATTATCCAGAATGACATTAATTCTCACAACTCCTGATTGTTGGTAATTTCCGATTTATGCGTACGGATTAAAGCATTTTAAGACCGTCCGCAACAACCTCACGTTCATCAAAGTGAATATGCCTGTTGCCCTCAAGAATCTGGTAATCTTCGTGACCCTTTCCGGCAAGTACTATTATATCACCTTTTTCCGCAATTTTCAAGGCATGATAAATAGCTTCACGCCTGTCTGTAACAACATCATACGGAACAGTACTGTTTTCAAGTCCCGTAAGAATTTCCTTTATGATTTCGTCGGGGTTTTCGTTACGGGGGTTATCCGAAGTGACAACAAGCATATCGGCATATTTTGCGGCTGCCTCCGCCATTTTCGGACGTTTTGCGGAATCACGGTTGCCACCGCACCCGAAAAGACATATAAGATGATTTTCGGTGTATTCCCTGACACTCCGCAGAATATTTTCAACAGCATCGGGAGTGTGTGCATAATCACATATAACCGTGAAATCCTTTCCTGTTGGAATAATCTCACACCTGCCCTTTACGCCGTTATACTTCTCAATTGCGGATATTATATCATCAATAGGAATACCTGCTTTCAGACAGACCGAAATTGCACCGGTAACGTTTGATACATTGAAAACTCCCGGCATATTTGTATTTACAAGATATGACTTTCCGTCATTGCAGAACCAGAAACTCGAACCTGCAGACTTTATTTTTATACCGTCGGCGTAAAATGACGCTTTCTGATGTACACTGAATGTAAATTTTTCACATTCAGTTTCATTGTAAAGGCGTTTTCCGTAATCGTCATCAATATTGACAATTGCCGTATCACACATACCGAAAAGCAACTTTTTAGCCTGATAGTAATCTTCCATGTTTTTATGATAGTCAAGGTGGTCCTGAGTAAGATTGGTAAACAGTGCAACATCAAAGTGTGACGAGCCTATCCTGTTCTGAACAAGTCCGAAAGAGGAAACTTCCATGACAACATATTCACAGCCTGACTTCACCATTCTGTCGAGCAGAGCCATAAAGTCGAAAGCGAAAGGGGTTGTGTTGTCGGTATGGATTACTTCGTCACCTATTTCGTTCTGTATCGTACCGACAAGACCCGTTTTGTGACCGTTCTGCATAAGCACGTGTTTTATTATGTTGGTTGTTGTGGTTTTGCCGTTAGTACCCGTGACACCTATCATTTTAAGTTTTTTTTCGGGGTGTCCGAACCATGCGGCACATACTTCACCATAAAGACGGCGTGAATTTTCAGTGATAATCTGACGTTCACCAAGTCCGAGGTCATGCTCGCACACAACCATGACAGCACCCTTTTCAAGCATTTCGGAAGCAGAGCTGTGACCGTCAAAACGTTCGCCCTTTACACAGAAAAACAGACTGCCTTTCTGTACCTTGCGTGTATCGTCGGTTACTGACGTAATCTCCGTATCAGCAAGTTTTCCCGAATAATTTTCAATCAATTCATTAAGTTTCATTAAAAAACCGCCTCCGTACTAATCCTGATTTGCGTTTACAATAAATTCAAGTTCTATCGTTGTACCTATCGGAACTCTTGTTCCCGCAGGAATATTCTGACTTGACACAACGGCATTCGCTCTCTTTACAGATGCACCCTTTGCCACATAGTTCAGCTGATTGTATGTTATCATTTCGTTGGCATTTTCGGGAGAAGCATACTGTAAATCGGGAACTACCGTATATTCAACAGTATTGCCCTTTTCGGTATACAAATATACACAACCGCCCATTGGAACGGAAGAACCTGTCTGCGGTGACTGTGCAACGACTTCAATTCCGTTTCCTATTATTTCATATGTAACGCCGAGACCTTCAAGCGTTGCCTTTGCATCATTGATAGAACCTTCGAGAAGCGGTATTTTAACATCAAGTTCTTCCACTTCTTCGTCGGTATATTCGGGATAGTAACCAAGATAAGGCAAAACGTCCTCAAAGATATGTCTTGCTGTCGGAACTGCAACAACACTGCCGTAATAGCCGATATCTGCGTTAGGCATATCAGCAAGAACAAGCAGAATTATTTCGGGGTCGTCAAC
>JAGAQS010000359.1 GCA_017622635.1 Ruminococcus sp.
AACCACTCTGCCTGTATACAACTATATACCAAATAACAGCGGTATGACAGATTATTCAAAACTTATGCGAAAATACAACAAGGATTTTACAGGCTGGCTTAAAATAAACAATACTATGGTCAACTATCCTGTAATGAAAGACCCCGGAGAAATTCAGCCCAATACAAACTATGGTGCGGAATACTGTCCGCCAAATGAGTTTTATCTTCACCATGATTTCGATAAGAACTACCTGTTTGAAGGTACTTTGTATATGGACTGCCGTGATGTTTTCGGAAACAATGAGGAATCACAGTCGGAAAATATTGTAATATACGGTCATAATATGCTCAATGATTCAATGTTTGGTTCGCTTGACCACTATTATCAGATAGACGGATTCTATAATTCAAATCAGTTCATTGAATTTAGTTCAAACTATAAGGACTATGATTATGTTATTTTCGGCTATCTTATAACAAGCGGTGACGCAGGCGTTGATTTTGACTATTGGAACTGGGAAGAACTTGATACAAAAGAGGATTTTGACTGGTATGTAAGCAAAGTACGTGAAAAACAGATGCTCGATACAGGCGTTGATGTGAAGTACGGCGACAAACTTCTTACGTTGTCAACCTGTTACGCTGACGCAGACAATTCAAGATTTATCATAGTGGCAAGGAGACTCAGGGACGGAGAGGTTGCAGGTAATTTTGCAACAGTTCAGAAAATTCAGCCCGAAGAACCGACTACCGAAGAACCTGCCACCGAAGAAATACCCGTCGAAATTTTTGACGAAGAAAATGAGAATATTCCTACATAATTAATAATTAGGAGAAATTTATGGAAATTAAAAAATTACTGAAACGTGTTCCCGCATTTCTGTCGGGTTTGATTATGGCTGTATCATTCGGCGGACAGTGTGTCTCTGCCGTCGGTGAGATACCCGAAAATCAAGACCCCTATATTTACGGAGAACCCGAAAATTATTATAATGACGAAAATATTTACGGCAACGAATATATGCCCGAAGGTGTGACTACCGCCGTTTCGGAAGATGCAAACGGCAGTCAGACCACAACGACAACAACAACCGTGCAGTTTGTTGGAGTCAAAAAGGGAAAGGCAACTATTGAGGACTATGATTCAAGTCTTTCAAACGTGAATTATGAAATGTCAGTCCCCGAATATACTTATTATGAGGACTTTTCAAATACGAACCTTACGGAACAGCAGGCGGAACAGGCAAAAAAGGAAATTGTTATTTCTTTGCGTACCGGAAATCCCGTCACTTCTGTCAAGCGTGCCGAAGATGCAGACCTTAATGCAATAGGTCACGTCGGTGAAATTCCTGTCCCGCATGAAAAGGACGTATCTTCTGAAATGTCGGGAGAATTTACGTTTGTAACTTACGGCTGGGGTCACGGTGTCGGCATGAGTCAGAACGGAGCAAACTACTATGCGACGTATGCAGGCTGGTCATATCAGGATATTCTCGCTCACTATTATCCAAACACTTACCTTATGAATACGGGTCTTACCGATTATGAGGAACTTACCATTGAGGGAGAACCCGCAGGCGATACCGTTTCGGTTGTTGCACAGATTGTAAACAGGGAAATAGGCGGTTCTATGCACTATGAGGCTATAAAGGCTCAGGCTGTCGCCGTTTATACCTACATCAAATATCACAACGACGATTCCGCCGACCTGCTCGGCAAGCCCGACCCTCCGCAGAATGTAATTGATGCCTGTACGGAAGTTCTCGGTGAGGCTCTCTATTATGACGGCAGTTATGCACTTACAATGTTCTCGGCTTCAACGGGTGGCTGTACGGCAAACTGCGGTGAAGTTTTCTATGCCGACATTCCTTACCTTATAAGCGTTCCGAGTGACTATGATGAGATGTATGACCCGCATTACGGTACAGTTACATATTATCCTGCATCTGAAGTAAAAAGGCTTATAGAGGGTGAATATAAAATTAC
>JAGAQS010000040.1 GCA_017622635.1 Ruminococcus sp.
CCCATTTTTACAAGTGCATCTGTATGCCTGTACCGACAGTCAAAAATATTTTCTTCAAAAACGCTCGTACCGTCTGCCTTTGCGAGTGCCGACATAAGCACCGCCTGTGCGTCTGTCGGAAATCCCGGGTGTGGCATGGTACGGATTCTGTCCTTAACGGCTTTAAGACGTGAACCGCTTCTCAGATAGATTTTGTCGTCATAAGTACATATACTGCACCCCGTCTGTTCAAGAACCGAAATAAAAGGTTCTGTCTCCGCAGTGCAGGCATTTGAAAGTATAATTTCACCGCCTGCCGCCGCAACCATTGAAAGATAAGTCGCACAGGCTATTCTGTCGGGCATTATACTGTATACACACCCATGAAGTTTGTTTTTACCCTTAATTACGATACGGCTTTCACCGTCGCCCGAAATCTCAGCACCACAGGCTCTCAGGAATCCGCAGAGGTCACATATTTCAGGCTCACGTGCAGAATTGTTTATAACCGTCTCACCGTCAGCCGTAACGGCACAAAGAATAATGTTTTCAGTTGCCCCTACCGACGGAAACGGAAGTGAAATCTTTGCACCGTGAACTCTTCCCGAAGGAACACGGCAGATAATTTTTCCGTAGCTGTCACGGATATCAACGCCCATTTTTTTCATTGCATTCAGGTGCATATCAATAGGACGTGGACCGAGTTCACAGCCTCCCGGAATACTTACGGTACATTCACCCGTCCTGCCGAGAATTGCTCCCATGAAGATAATGGAAGAACGCATTTCACGCATAAGGTTTTCAGGTATTTCGGTTTTGCCGATATCCTGCGAATCAACTACGGCAGTATTTTCCGAAAACCTGCAACGACAGCCGAGACCATTAAGAATCCTCGACGCTGAATATATGTCAGTAAGTTCGGGGCAGTTGTTAAGTACACATTCTCCACCGCAAAGCAGTGAAGCTGCCATAATCGGCAAGGCACTGTTTTTACAGCCCTGTAACCGAAGTTCACCTCTGAGGGTTTTACCTCCGTTTACTATCAGTTTCTGCATTGTACCACCTCACAGCATTTTTTGTATATTATGCTGTGAAATAATTTTGTGTTACTTTTTATTTTTGGATTTTTCGTAAAGCTTGTCAATGACATCAAGAATACGTTTGTTAGTGTCACCGAGGTGAAGTTTTGACGCACTGTCCGACATGACCTGAACTCTGTCAGGGTCATTGTAGAGCTTTTCTATTTCGGAAATGATTTTTTCATTTGTAACGTCTTTCTGTTCAATGACGACTGCCGCTCCTGCCTTTCCGAGAACCATAGCGTTGTGGTACTGGTGATTTCCTGCAACGATAGGTGACGGAATAAGTATCGAAGCTTTTCCTGCGGCTTCCAGTTCAGCAAGTGTTGACGCTCCTGAACGGCATATAACCAAATCGGCAGCGGCAAGACAAACATTCATGTCATTTATGTACTCCGTAATTCTCAGACGGTCACTTTTCAACGGTATACCTGCATCTTTCATTGCCTGCGGAAAAGTGTCTTTTCCCATACCTCCGTAACCGTGAATATGATTTATACGGAGATTGTTTTTTGTATGCCACTTTATTGCCTCTGTCATGGTGTCATTTATACAGCCCGCACCGAGACTTCCGCCGAACGACAAAACTGTAAAATCATTGTTGAAACCGAGTTTTTTTCTTGCCTCTGATTTTGTCATTTTGTTTATGTTGCTCCTTACGGGCAGACCCGTGACACTGTATTCAAATTTATCTTTATCCATGAAGTCGAGTGCTTCTATAACGGTAAGCATCACATAATCAACTTCTTTTGAAAGAAGTTTGTTTGTAACCCCCGGGTAAGCGTTCTGTTCATGTATGGCGGAGGGAATACCCATTTTTGCCGCCTTGCGTATAACAGGACCTGCGGCATAACCGCCTGTACCTATTGCAATATCGGGCTGAAAATTTGTTATAATTTCCTTTGCACGTTTTCCCGAAGTGGCAAGATAGGTAATAGCCTTTATATTTCGTCCGACATTTTCAAGCGAGATTTTTCTCTGAAATCCTGCGACTTTTATTGTTTCAAGCCTATACCCTGCCTTAGGTACAAGCTTTGCCTCCATACCTTTCGGAGTTCCTGCAAAGAGAAACTCAGCATCAGGATACTTTGATTTTATAATATCTGCGATTGCAAGCCCGGGATTTATATGACCTCCCGTACCTCCGCAAGCTATCAGTACTTTCATTTATAAAACTCCTTTATGCGTTCTGTGGATAAATATTCTTTTCGGCTGAAAGTTTCGGTTTTTCGTTCGGATAATATCTTTGTTGCGATATATTAAGCATGATGCCCATTTCCGCCAACTGCATTATAAGTGCAGTACCGCCGTAACTGAAAAACGGTAAGCTTATACCCGTATTCGGTACAAGGTTGCTGACAATGGCAAGGTTAACAACAGTCTGTATTCC
>JAGAQS010000360.1 GCA_017622635.1 Ruminococcus sp.
CTGTATAGAAACGGCTGTCGGAGCAGGTTTTGTTACTGTCGGGGTATATGACGAAGTTTCGGATTCCGAACGTGGCGAAATAGAAAGAATTTCGGATTATTACTTTGAATCACTGGATAAAATTGAAAGTATTTTATAAGGGCGAACGGTGTTCGCCTGTATTTTTGTATAAAGGAATGTTGAACTATGAAGAAAATTATGGTAGGCATGAGCGGAGGAGTGGACAGTTCTGTTTCTGCACTTCTTCTCAGGGAACAGGGTTACGAGGTAATGGGAGTTACACTCAAACTTTTTTCCGACGAAGATATCGTAGAGGCTGAAAAAGAGGGAAAGACCTGTTGTGCGTTGTCGGACGTTGAAGACGCAAGGAGCGTTGCACGCCGTCTCGGTTTTGAACATCTTGTATTCAATTTCAGGGATAATTTCCGTGAGTGTGTGATGAAGAATTTCGCCGAAAGTTATTTAAACGGACGTACACCAAATCCTTGTATTGAATGTAACAGGCATATTAAATTTGACAAGATGCTCCGTCGTGCAAAGGAACTTGATTACGACTATATAGCAACGGGACATTATGCCGTTATTGAATACGACGGAAAAACAGACAGATATTTACTTAAACGTCCGAAAGACAGAAGCAAAGACCAGACTTATGTTTTATACTCGCTTACGCAGGAACAGCTTGCACATACTGTTTTTCCGCTCGGAAATCTTGAAAAGTCAGAAGTCCGTCAGATTGCGGAAAGTGCGGGACTTGTAAACTCCGATAAACCCGACAGTCAGGATATATGTTTTGTACCTGACGGCGATTATGTAAGTTTTATAAAAAAATTTACGGGAAAGGACGTTCAGGAGGGTGATTTTGTCGGTACGGACGGAAAAATTCTCGGAAAACACAAGGGTATTATAAACTATACAATAGGTCAGCGTAAAGGTTTAGGAATTTCACTCGGCAAACCTGCATATGTGGTGAAGAAAGATATTCTGACAAATACGGTCACTCTCGGTGACGAGAAAGATTTATATACAGATTCACTTATTGCCGAAAATGTCAACTTAATATCGGTTGCCGAAATTGCCGAACCGATGAGAATCACGGCAAAGACACGCTACAGTCAGCATGAACAGCCTGCGGTTGTCTCGTATCTCGGAAACGGTGAATATATGGTTAAATTTGACAAACCGCAGAGGGCAGTTACAAGCGGTCAGGCGGTTGTTTTTTATGACGGTGACACCGTTGTAGGCGGAGGTACAATAAAGTGACGGAATACAAATACGAAAAGCTTACGGATAAAATATATGTATGTGCAAGCAGTGAACACCGTTTCGGCACTGACGCTTTTCTGCTTGCCGATTTTTCACAGTACCGCCGAAAAGACAGGGTATGCGATTTGGGAACGGGTTGCGGAATAATTCCCCTTATCATGCAGAAGAAAATGCCACCACAGGTTATATATGCGGTTGACATTCAGGAGAATGCAATTGAACAGTTAAAGCTCGGCATTGAAAAAAGCGGTGTTTCGGGAATAGTGCCGATTTGTGCAGACCTTAAAGAATTGTGGGAAAACGCACCTGTCGGACAGCTTGACCTTGTGACGTGCAATCCACCGTATAAGGCAGTGAATTCAGGTTTTGAGAGTGTCATAACTTCACAGAAAATCGCACTCCATGAAATAATGTGCAATATTGACGACGTATGCCGTGCATCTTCAAAGCTCCTGAAATTCGGCGGACGGCTTTGTGTCTGCAACCGTCCCGAAAGACTTTCAGATGTTATATGTGCCATGAAGAATAACGGAATAGAACCGAAAAGAATACGTTTTGTCTCAAAGAATCCGGAGTCTGCACCGTGGCTTTTTCTTGTTGAGGGTAAGAAAGGTTCAAAGCCGTTCATGCAGGTCGAACCGCAGTTATACATAAGAAGTGAAAACGGATTCACGGAAGAACTTGAAAGAATTTACGGAACGGGAAAGGAACAGTCATGAGCGGAATATTTTATGTTATAGGTACGCCTATAGGAAATCTTGACGATATAACCATACGTCAGCTTGACACACTGAACAGTGTTGACTTCATATGTGCGGAAGATACAAGAGTTACCCTTAAACTTCTCAACAGGTACGAGATAAAAAAACAACTTGTGAGTTTTCATGAACACAGTTCAAAATCGGACGCACAGAGAATCATTGACCGTATTATGAACGGTGAAAACTGTGGAATTGTAACAGATGCAGGTATGCCGTGTATTTCAGACCCCGGTGAAGTACTTGTAAAGATGTGTGCGGAAAACGGAATTGACGTTAAAGTAGTACCCGGACCGAGTGCGGTAGTGTCGGCGGTTGCCGTTTCGGGACTGAGTGCGAAAAGATTTACATTTGAGGGATTCCTGCCCGTCAGCAAAAAGGAACGTGCGGAACGTCTTGAACTTCTCCGCAATGAAACGGCTTTGTTGGTTTTTTATGAAGCACCACACAAGCTTAAAAACACTCTTTCGGGACTTGCCGATTTTTTCGGTACGGACAGAAAAATTTCCCTCTGCCGTGAACTTACGAAAATTCATGAAGAAGTACTGCGTTTTACTTTGGGTGAAGCCGTTGAATATTACGGAAACAATGAACCGAAAGGGGAGTTTGTACTTGTGCTTGAGGGAAAAACCGATGGCACAGACAATAAAATCACACCTGAGCAGGCACTTGAACAGGTTAAGAAACTTGTTGAAATGGGCGAAAAACCTACAGATGCGTGCAAAGCTGTAGCCAGAGAATCGGGACTGAAAAAGAGTGAATTATATTCGGCTTTCTGTAATAATTAATATATTTTTCATGTAAAGTGTTGGCAAGAAGAGAAGTGCATAAAATACTTGAAATTCACATAGTAATATGATATAATGTACATAACGTTATGCCTGAAAAATAAATTATCTGTTATATACATTAATCATTTACTGAGAAAGAAGGATTTTATGATTTGCGATTTACATTGTCACACAAAACTGTCTGACGGTTCTATGGGAATTGAAGATATTATCGACCAGTCCGCACGTACAGGTATAGAATGGCTGTCAATTACAGACCATGACACAATGGCTTCATTTTCACGTGCGGGTATTCTCGGAGAACGTGCAGGAGTCAAAATTCTCAAAGGTGTCGAGCTTTCGGCATGGGACAAGAAAAGAGGAAGAAAAGTACACATTCTGTGCTATGCCCCGAAAAAACCCGACAGGCTTGAGGGGCTGTGTCTCAAATCCTGTGAGATAAGGAAAGCGTGTTCCAAGGAAATGATTGACAAAGTTATGTCAAAATACCCGATAACACTTGAAAGTATACTGAAACACACAACAGCGTCAAAAAGTATTTTTAAACAGCATATAATGCGTGCCCTGATTGATTACGGCTATGCACTTGAATTTTACGGCGACCTTGACCGTGAACTTTTCAATTCCGAAACGGGTTCTTGTTATGTTGAACGTGAATACCCCGACGTAAATTTTGTAATAGATTTAATCCATACCGCAAAAGGCGTGGCTGTAATGGCACACCCTGCACATTATGACAGTATTGAACTTCTTGAAGAACTCGCATCAAACGGAAAAATTGACGGCGTTGAAGTCGGTCACTGGTCTGCCGACGAAAATTACAGGCGTGAACTCTCCGCAATTGCTTCACGCTATGAACTTATTGAAACGGGCGGTTCTGATTTTCACGGCTTATACAATAATGTGCCTACTCATCTGGGAAGTGAATCGACCACAAAAGAAAATCTGGACAGGATTTTAAAGCTTTCCTCAAAAATGAAGTAAGGAAATAATAAAGTGAATAAAATGGAAGTAAAAATTATACCTGCACTTTTATCTGCCGTGTTGCTTGTAATATTCATATCTCCTGTATTTATGGGCATTTTCAATATAGGAAATGCTGTCGGGATAATTGTTTCGGGAAGTCTGACGGGAATTTTTGTATTCTGGAAACCGTTTACAGACTTTGTAAAGCAGTTATGGAACAAGCCGGCGGGAAAAGTATTTCTTTGTATCTTTACGGCAATAGTGAGTATATGTATTGTGATTGCCGTGATTATAAGTATTTTCATGATAAGGGCGGTCAACGACCCTCCCGAAGATGAAAATACGACTGTTGTTGTGCTGGGTTGCAAGGTCAAGGACGGCAGACCGAGTCTCATGATGAAACGTCGTCTTGACTGTGCGTATAAATATCTTTCCGAACACGAAAGCGTAAAAGTCGTTGTTTCGGGAGGGCAGGGCAGTGACGAAGCTATAAGCGAGGCACTTTGTATGAGGGATTACCTTGTTGAAAAGGGAATTTCCCCCGAACGTATTTTCATGGAGGACAAGTCAACGAATACTTCCGAAAACCTTGAATTTTCAAAGAAAATTATCAACAGTGAGGGACTGCCCGAAAAAGTAACTCTTGTGACTGACGGTTTTCACCAGTGCCGTGCAGAAATGCTTGCAAAAAAACTTGATATAGACCCGTATAATATTTCCGGCTATACTTCATGGTATATTGTGCCTGTTTACTGGGTACGTGAATGGTTCGGGATAGCATATTACTACATTTTTGGATAAAAATATGAAATTTATTATTAAAAAAACAACCACTGATACTTATCTTTTTACAAAATATACCGATGTTCTGAATTATGAGTTTGCAAGGCGTTTCAATTCTGAAAAACAAGCTAAAGCATATGCGGGAAATTCAAATTTCAAAAAAGGCGAATATGTGCTTGTTGCCGTTGAAGATGATATTATTGATATGACTGACAGCATTTCCTTGAAAGAAAAAGCGTCAGATGTTTTTCTGAAAGATAAATGTGCCTGTAAATCAAAATCATACGAAGAATAATGTTTATTCTTGCAACGGCGGAAAGTTTGTGTTATAATTATCTCATACAAATAAATAAAGTAA
Source organism: Ruminococcus sp. (assembly GCA_017622635.1). GTDB lineage: Bacteria > Bacillota > Clostridia > Oscillospirales > Ruminococcaceae > Ruminococcus. The sequence goes on from JAGAQS010000360.1 coordinate 4,923, forward strand.
AGGAATGATATATTTGAAAATAAGTTTTTCAACACTTGCCTGTCCCGAATGGTCATGGTCTGATATCTATTCAATTGCGAAAGATTTTCATTTCAACGGAATCGAAGTCCGTGGTCTCGGGGAAGAAATTTCTTCTGTAAAAGCAAAACCGTTTACAGATGTTAATTTACCTAAGACTATTGAGAAACTCGCTTCTCTCGGACTGGAAATCTCCTGTCTTTCTTCGGGTGTTTGTCTGAAGTACAGGGAAAAGTTTGATGAAGCCAAAGCTGAAATAACCGAATATGCAAAGCTTGCACAGAAACTCAATACTTCATATATAAGAGTACTGGCAGATGAAAAATGCAGTCCCTGTGAAGATGTTGACGATGAATGGATTGCAGAGGCACTTACAAATCTTATTCCAGTAGCGGAAGAATACAATGTGACTCTGCTTGTTGAGACAAACGGTGTTTACAGTGATACCGCACGTCTGGCAAAGATTATTGATAAAGTTAAAAACCGTAAAATTGCTGTTCTCTGGGATATGCACCACCCGTACCGTTTTGCCGGTGAATCTCCCGAAACAACTGTTGCGAATCTCGGTGAACACATAAAGTACGTTCATGTCAAGGACAGTGTAATGAACAGTAACGGACAGGTTGATTACCGTATTTTAGGAAACGGTGATATTCCTGTAAAGAAAATGATTGAATTGCTCCAATCCATAAATTATACGGGTTATATTTCTCTTGAATGGGTAAAACGCTGGGCTTCCAATCTGTCGGACGCAGGCATTGTTATACCGAAATTTGCGGAGTTCATGAATCCGTACAGGACAAAACATAAACATTCACTTCAGGACAATATGAGAAATACGGGCAAATATCCATGGCCGAAAGAGAAAATCATAAACTATACATTTCCTGACATTCTTGACCGTATATGTGAAGAATTTCCGAATCAGTACGCTTTCCGCTACACTGAACTTGACTACACAAGAACATATCCGGAGTTCAGGGACGATGTTGACACGTTCGCACGTTCACTTATTGCAATGGGTGTCAAAAAGGGCGACCACGTTGCTATATGGGCTACTAATGTTCCGCAGTGGTATATTACTTTCTGGGCAACCACAAAAATAGGTGCGGTTCTTGTTACCATGAACAGTGAGTACAGGATTCACGAAGCTGAATATCTTCTTAAACAGTCCGATACAAGTACACTCGTAATGATTGACGGTATAAAGGATATAAAATATGTTGACATAATAAACGAACTCTGTCCCGAACTTGAACACTGTGAAGCAGGACAGCTTAATTCCGAAAGACTTCCTTTCCTTAAAAATGTAATTACGATAGATTCAAAGAATAAGGGTTGTTATACGTGGGAAGAGGCTGTTGAACTTTCAAAGAACGTTCCTTACAGTGAGGTTGAAAAAGTAAGAAGAACCATTGATATTCATGATGTCTGCAATATGCAGTATACGTCAGGAACAACAGGCTTCCCGAAAGGTGTTATGCTTACACACCACAACGTTGTAAACAACGGTAAAGCTATCGGTGACTGTATGGACTTGTCAACGGCAGACAGAATGATGGTACAAGTGCCGATGTTCCATTGTTTCGGAATGGTTCTCGCTATGACCGCATCAATGACGCACGGTACTACAATGTCACCTATAACAAGATTCTCACCACGTAAGGGACTTTATTGTATAAACAAAGAAAAAATAACCTGTTTCCACGGTGTTCCCACAATGTTCATTGCAATGCTCGGACACCCCGATTTTGAAAAAACCGATTTCTCATACATGAGGACGGGTATAATGGCAGGTTCTCCGTGTCCGATAAAGACAATGGAAGAAGTTATCGAAAAAATGAACATGAAGGAAATCTGCATCACATACGGTCAGACGGAAGCATCTCCCGCTACAACCATGAGCAAGACAACCGACAGTATTGAACAGCGTGTTAATACGGTAGGCGGTCCTATTTTCGGCGTTGAGTGCAGAATAGTTGACCCCGAAACAAATGAGGAACTGCCTGACGACGTTGACGGTGAATTTGTTGCAAGAGGTTACAATATAATGAAAGGCTACTACAAAATGCCTGAAGCTACTGCGTCAGCCATTGACTCTCAGGGTTGGTTACATACGGGTGACCTTGCAAGACGTCGTTCTTCTGACGGATATTACAAAATTACGGGACGTATCAAGGACATGATTATACGTGGCGGTGAAAATATTTATCCGAAAGAAATAGAAGATTTCCTTTATACATACCCGAAAGTAAAGGACGTTCAGGTAATAGGCGTTCCAGATGAGGATTATGGTGAGGAAATTATGGCTTGTATCGTTCTCAAGGAGGGCGAGACTGCTACTCCCCTTGAAATAAAGCAATTCTGCAAACAGCGTATGGCAGGTCACAAATGTCCGAAATACATTGACTTTGTTGACGGTTTCCCCATGAACGCAGCAGGAAAGATTTTAAAGTACAAGATGAGAGAACAGGCAGTAGAGAAACTTAAACTTGAAAAGGCTGAAAGTATAGTTACTGCATAATATAAGACTGTCCGTATTAAAAAAATGCGGACAGTTTTTTTGTTTACAAAGACGATAATATGTGTTATAATTATATTATCATTTTTATGAACGGAGACGGTTTATGAATAATTATTTAAAAAAGACCCTTACAGTGATAACGGCTTTTTCACTGTCATTGCCTTACTGTGTGACACCTGTAGCGGACATTTTTTCCATTGAGGAAAACAGTGAAACAGGTTTTTTACCTGCTCTACCCGAATTTACACATCTTACGGGACAGTCTGATTTGTTTCTTACGGCAGGCGGTAAGGAAATTGAAAATATTGCCGTACCTTACAGCCGTGCGGTTATGCCGTCAAGTTTTGATATGCGTGACAAGGGGACAATATCGTCTGTAAAA
>JAGAQS010000361.1 GCA_017622635.1 Ruminococcus sp.
GTCTCTGTATGTACAGGTATTTTTTTCGTGGTATTACGCCGTTGCTTTTTCGATTACTTCGTTTGTCGTGAGAAGTGAAAAATGTTCTGCCTGCATGGAGGCAACGGGTCTTACTGCCTTGTCAGTCCACACCGCAAAGACTGTAAAAATAAAAATCAGTACAGTGATGATTATAAAAACAGTATGCGTATGTTTCGGAAATTTTCTTCTTCTGCGTTTCATCATTCACCTCCGTATATTTTTTATATTATATTCATATCTGCGGAGTTGGGTGACAGAAAATAATCTTTAAAGAAAAGAGGTGTTTTATGAAAAAAATAACAATCGGAATAACAGCACACGTCGATTCGGGCAAGACAACGCTTTCGGAAGCCATATTGTATAAAACGGGAAAAATACGTACTCTGGGACGTGTTGACAACGGCAATTCCTCACTTGACACTAATCTGACCGAACGTGAAAGGGGAATAACCATATTCGCACATCAGGCGGCATTTGAATCGGGAAATACACAGTTCTTTCTTCTCGATACTCCCGGACACGTTGATTTTTCTTCCGAAACAGAAAGGACAATGCGTGTCCTTGACTATGCTGTACTTTTAATAAGTGCCACAGACGGCGTACAGAGTCATACTTCTACACTTTGGAAATTACTGCGTAAATATGAAGTACCCGTTTTTATATTCGTCAACAAAATGGACTTAACGGGTGCGGATAAAAAATATGTACTTGAAAATATACGCAAACGTCTTTCTGAAAACTGTGCGGATTTTTCGGGCAGTAATGAGGAGATACAGGAAAATTCAGCCGTATGCTGTGAGGAACTAATGGAAAAGTATCTTGATACGGGTGAACTTTCGGACAGTGACATAATAAATGCAATAGCGGAAAGAAGAATTTTTCCGTGCTGTTTCGGTTCTGCTCTGCGTATGGACGGAATTGACGGTTTTCTTGAAATTCTTGACCGTTTCACAGCAGAAAAGAAATATCAGGAAAACTTCGGTGCAAAGGTTTATAAAATTTCATATGACGACAAGGGAAACCGTCTGACGCATATGAAAATAATGGGCGGAATTATGAAAGTTCGTGAAGAACTGGAGTATATAAATTCAGACGGTGAAAAAGTTAAGTCTAAAATAAGTTCCGTGAGATTTTATTCGGGTGAGAAGTTCTACACGGCGAAAACTGCGGAAGCAGGTGACGTGTGTGCGGTTACGGGACTTGTCGGAACTTATGCGGGGCAGGGAATAGGTTATGTTAAAAACTCGGACGGGGCTTTTCTTGAACCCGTAATGACCTATAAGATTAATTTTCCGTCGGGTGTGAATATCCATGAGGCACTTAAAAATATGCGTATTCTGGAGGACACAGACCCACAGTTACATATTCTGTGGAATGAACAGAACAGAAGTATATATACAGCTTATGGGTGCGGTACAGACGGAAGTTCAGGCACAGATTATATTGCAGAAGTTTAAGTATGAAGTATCTTTTGAAGACGGTATTGTAACTTATAAGGA
>JAGAQS010000362.1 GCA_017622635.1 Ruminococcus sp.
CCTCACACAAATGAAAACGGTCTGTACACTATACGCAGTATTTACTTTGACAATGCAGACGACAAGGCACTGCGTGAAAAAGTTGACGGAATCGCCAAACGTGAAAAATTCAGGATACGTTATTATAATAATGACTTTTCCTTTATCACGCTTGAAAAGAAAATCAAGGACAATAACCTTTGTATGAAGTTCGACGCTGCCATTACAGAACAGGAATGCAGGGCGATTCTCAGTGGTGATATTGAATTTATGATAACACATTCGTCCGAACTTGTGCGTGAATTTTACTGTAAGATGCGTACACAGCAGCTGAAACCGAGGGTTCTCGTTTCCTACACAAGAGAACCGTATATTTTTAAAGCCGGCAACGTCCGAATTACTTTTGATTCACAAATTCGCACAACGCTTTTTCACCGTGAATTTCTTGAAAAATCGGTTTATGACATCAGTGCAACGGATACTTCTTCGGATATGATACTTGAAGTCAAGTTTGATGAGTATCTTCCTGATATTATTTCCTGTCTCATTCAGACGGAAAATATTCGTCAGCAGGCTTTTTCAAAATACGGCACTTGTCGCCGTTTCGGTTAATTTTATTTTATGGAGGATTTTTTACAATGAGTTTCAATGATATTTTCAAATCCAGCTTTCTTGAAAACGTTTCTTCGTTTTCCGTACTTGATACGCTTTTAGGACTTGTTACCGCACTTGTTATCAGTCTTTTCATATTTCTGATTTACAAGAAAACACTTACAGGAGTTATGTACTCGTCGGGTTTTGCCCTTACATTCATAGGAATGTCACTCGTTACAACGCTTGTCATTATGGCAGTTACATCAAACGTAGTACTTTCGCTCGGTATGGTAGGTGCGTTGTCAATCGTGCGTTTCCGTACAGCAATCAAAGAACCTGTTGAAATTGTGTTCCTGTTCTGGTCACTTGCGGTCGGAATTGTAATCGGAGCAGGAATGATACCTCTTGCAATTATCGGTTCTGTTATTATTGGAATTATCATGCTGATTTTTGCAAACCGCAAGATTCATAACAATCCATATATTCTCGTTATGAGTTGCAGAAATGAAAAAGCAGAGGAATCCGCACTTTCTGTCCTTAAATCCAATACAGAACATTACATTGTCAAGTCAAAGACTATTACCCAGAACGGCATTGAACTGACAGCCGAACTCAGAACAAAAGACATTTCAACAAATTTTGTGAACCGCATTACAGACCTTCCCGACGTTGACAATGCAACTCTTGTAAGCTACAACGGCGAATATATGTCTTAACGGAGGGATACTATGCTTGCAAGTAAGCACATTAACAAAATTGTCGCCGCATTGATGTCAGTAATCGTGATTCTGTGTTTTATAACAATGATTTTTTCGGAAAAACTGATTAAGGTTTATGGTGATACAGGTTTGACTATGGAGTATCAGTCGAAACTTTTCAACACGGACGAAATTATGAATGTCAATATTATAATGGACGATGACAAATGGCAAGAAATGCTTGACAATCCCATGGCTGAGGAATACTATCAGTGTGATGTGAAAATAAACGGTGAAACATTTTACAATGTCGGAATCCGTCCGAAAGGCAATACAAGTCTTTCTTCTATCGCTTCGGACGAAACAACAGACCGCTACAGTTTCAAACTTGAATTTGACCAGTATGTTGACGGACAGACCTGTTACGGACTTGACAAACTCATTCTGAATAACAATTACGCCGATGCTACAAACATGAAAGAGGCTTTAATTTACGATATGTATGCATATCTTGGTGCAGATGCATCACTTTATAATTATGCGAAAATTTTCGTAAACGATGAATACTGGGGAGTATATACAGCCCTTGAAGCCGTTGAAGACAGTTTCCTGCTCCGCAACTATGGCGTGGACAGTGGTGAACTTTACAAACCCGAAACAATGGGTATTGGCGGAGGAGATAATAAAGACGGTATGGATTTTGGCAATATGAAAGCACCTCCGGATAATTTCAGTTCCGGAAACAGTAATCCGGATAATGAAAAAGAATCTACGACAGGTGAAAATATACCACAAACGGACAAGATGCCCAATATGGACACAATGCCTGAGATGCCTGACAAGGGCGAGATGCCAGATATGAACGGCGGTTTCTCTATGGGCGGAAACGGTGCGAATCTCAACTATTCTGATGATGACCTTGACAGCTACTCAACTATCTGGGAGGGTGAAGTCGGAAACACAAGTAAAAACGACCATAAGCGTGTTGTAAAAGCTCTGAAAAATATTTCTGAGGGAACAGACCTTGAAACATATATGGATATTGACAATCTTCTGAAATATATGGCAGTTCACGTCTTTTCCGTAAACGAGGACAGCCTTTCCGGTATGATGGCACATAACTATTATCTCTATGAGGAAAACGGAAAACTGAATATTATTCCATGGGATTATAACCTTTCTCTCGGAGGTATGGGAGGAATGGGAACAAGTTCAGATGCGACAGATACGATAAATGACCCTATAGACAATGCTTTTTCAGGAACAGAATTTTTTGATAC
>JAGAQS010000363.1 GCA_017622635.1 Ruminococcus sp.
AATTTATGATTATTTTAAAGAACTGAAACAAGTACGGGAAGACAATAAAAAACTGCGGGAAGAAAACCGTTATCTGATGGGAAATCTTGACCGGGCGAAGGCTTTGGAAATTGAAAACAAACTGTTGGCCAATATGTTGAACTATACGCCGCCGCCGGAGGCGAAATTTGTAACGGCACGCGTTATTGCCGAGGAGGGTGATGCTTTTTCGCATTCCCTGATTGCTTATACCGGTCATGTCAATAAAGTGAAAAAAGGACAGGTTGCCCTGAGGGTCCATATCTATTGCAAGAACGCGCTTGTCCCTGCTTCTGAATATACCCGTCAGCGCTGAACAGGTGGTGGTTTTGCCAACCCCGCCCTTCTGGTTTGTAACAACGATTACAGTAGCCATAATGCCCTCTGCTTCCTTACTTAAAAAATACTTTCTTTAGCTTTTCTGCGTTCTCTTTCAAGAACCTGACAGTCAAAAATAAATCTTGCCAGACGTTCCTCCTGTGTCTGGTTTACATCGAGAAATCTGCAGCCGTAGCCGTCGATTTCGCCCTCGTCGTTTTTCTGCACACGGAGAATTTCCGCCAACAGCTGCATTTCACCATCAAGGAAATTCAGCATAACGTGGTCGCCTTTTTCGAATTCCGAGCTGCTGCTGAAATAAACACCGCCCAGGTTGATGTTCACGAAATGGAGCATAATCGGGTCGTCAAATGCGTACATTTCCTCGCCTCTGATGTAGAACGGAGAAAGCGCGTCAAAGTCAACAGAAACCTTGAAGCTTCTGCGGCGTTCCTCAAGCACCTCGCCCTGTCCCACGTGGAAATTTATCTGATATTCGGTACACAGGTCAACGGTTGTTTCATACTTGACACGTGTTCCGTTGATATATTCAAAAACGGCATCTATCTTTTCGCCCTTTGAAATCAGCGGAAAATCCGCCCCCTTGAGCATTACAAGGTCCTTGCCCTTTATTCTGAAAAAGTCCTTGGGAAAGAAAACGGACTTTGTGGAAATCAACAGCTTTCCTTTTGCGTCATAAACCAGCACCCTGCTGATTTTGTCCTTATTTATCACGCCTGAACCCCTCCCGTTTACAAATTCTAAATCACTTTATATTATACTAAAAATTCAGACATTTTGCAATAGGATTTTTTTATCTTATGAGATATATTAAAACACAGAGGTTTTTTTTGTATAAAATACAATAAAAACCCGTCTGTACAAATTGCCCGTAAAATGTTATAATTATTTTAAATAAACATCACGGAGAAAACTTTATGAATACACAATACGTTTATCTCGTACTTACACGAACAGGTACGGTTTTTTCAAAAGTAATAGGATTTGCCACAGGCAAGCAGTATACACACGCCTCCATTGCGTCAAACGAAATGCTGACCGATATGTACAGCTTCTGCCGTGACCATAAGGAACGCCCCCTCCCTGCCAATTTCAACCACGAGGACATTTTCACTGAGGTTTTCGGCGCCTGCAAGACCATTCCCAGCGAGGTGTACCGTATCCC
>JAGAQS010000364.1 GCA_017622635.1 Ruminococcus sp.
ATAGTGCAGAACGGATAATTTGCAGATTCCGCACCTGCGTTTGTGAGTGCGTTAAAGAGAGTGCTTTTGCCTACGTTAGGCAGACCAACCATACCAAGCTTCATATTTTTGAAAAGTCCTTTCGTAATTGATTTAATTTTTATGAGTAATCCGCCTGTTGTTTACAAGCGAGTTTACAGACGAGTTTATAATTTGCAGTTCACAGTTTCCCGTGCCTATGTCCTGCGGACTTCCTGCAAGTATTTTCATTGATATATCGGAATCGGAAATGATTACGTTTCCCTCACCGTGTACAGTTCCTATACCTGTTACCTCATCACCTTCGGAATCTATGGTTATTTCCGAATTTTTTATTTTGGTGTTGATATTTCCATGTACAGCACCGATGCAGGTGTGATTTGCAGAACGCATTTTCATTGAAATTTTTCCGCCCTTTATCACAACACTGCCGTCGCCGTCGTCGAGTACACCCATTCCGACAGCGTTAGCACCCGTGCATGAAATTTTTATATCTGCTGACGAAGTGACAGAGGCTATTCCCCTGAAACTGCCTATTCCTGCTATTTTTATTCCCGAGCAGGCTATATCAAGATTACAGTTTTCTGATATGTTTATATCTGAATCACCGTTGAAACTGCCTATTGCAAGACCGTTGTGCGAATACATACAGATTCTTATTTTTCCCGAAACAAGATTTATTTCGGAGTCGTCGTCATTGTATCCACCGCCGATACAGAGAGTTTCAACGCCGTTTGAAGTGATGTCGAGAGTTCCCGACATATCTATTTTTATATCGCCATAGCCGTGGTCATAGTCATTGCCTATGCCTATACTTTCGGGTGCCTGACAGTCAATTATAAGATTGCCTTTGCCTGTGAGTTCAAACTGTGAACCCATAGGTACATAAATTCCCGAATAGCCGAGTTTGTTTGTTTTCACAACGTTCAGGCAAAGCCGTGCATATTCTCCTGTTGATATTGTCGGTTTGCCGTTACCGCTTATTATGTTTACATTTTTAAGTGTAAGGTCACAGCTGTGATTGTCCATAACGGATATATTCATTTTAATCTGTTTTTCGGGGTCACCGACTATCGTAAGTTTACTCTGGTATATATGTATATCCGTATATTTTTCAAGTGCAAGTTTTAACAAATCAATTTCGGTGTCGTTCTGTGCATTGTAGATTTTCTTTGCACCCTCAGGGCGTGATTCAAGGTTTGTTTTTATTATAATGTCTTTTACTTCCGATGAAATACTGTTTAAAAACAGCGGTTTCGGTTTTGAGATATAGTAGCCCTGTACCAAATCAACGCCGAGCCTTATAACCGTTTTAAGTTCCTGAGCCGTTTCGACACATTCGGCAATTGACTTTAATTTATTGTCGTGACAAAATTCTATAATCTGCGTCACAAGCTGTTGTTTTTTCAAGTCGTTGTGGATATCGCTTATAAGTGAACGGTCTATTTTGATATAGTCGGGGGAGTAACGCAGGAGGTTTGAACTGTTTGAATAGCCTGTGCCGTAGTCGTCAATGGCAAGCTGTGAGTGTGAAAAACCACAACGTTTTTTTATTGTCTCAATTCCTTTTCGTGTTGCCGAACTTTCTTCAACGATTTCAATAACTGTTTTTTCAAGGAGTTCACCGTAAGTGAGAAAAAGTTCGTTGAAGTCCTCATCTGTAAGAATATCGGACGGTATACAGTTTATAAAAAGTTTTCTGTTCCTGAAAACCTGCTGATTTTTACTTATAAGTTTAAGGGTATTGAAGAAAGTAAGTTTTTCTATTGCATATAAATTATTCTGTTCTTCGGCAGTACGGAGTATATTTTTAGGTGACATTCTGATATCGCCCGTAGTTCTCATAAGAGCTTCATACGCAATTATTTCACCCGTATGTGTTTCGACTATCGGCTGAAGATAATAAGTAAGAAGATTGTTTCTTATTATACCCGAGAAAATCTGTGCATTTCTGTAAGAATCTTTTTCACGCAGGTAATCTTCTTCCGAAAACCAGTTTATAACATGACGTTTATCTGTACGTGCCTCATACAGTGCAAACTCCGAATAGTTTACAAGCATATTGAAGTCTGACGCTTCTTCGGGAAACGATGCACAGCCTATTGAAAGACTCAGTGTACTTTTATCGGATATATCAATAATTTCACCGAAGTCGTCAGTAAGTACACAGTTGTGAACCGCTTCGTCCATGCTGTTGAGAAGTTTACAGACAGTCATTTTGTCGCAGTCACGGAAAAAAGCACATATTTCATAATTTGACTTTGAACCTATTATTATATTTTCGTTTGAAAAGCCTTTCAGTACTTCCGCAACGGAAGTTATACAGTTGTTCGTGTTGTCAACGGTAAGGAAAGAACCCAGCTTTTCTATACCGTTTATGTATATTGCGGCAAGAAAACATTTTTTTGTTTCGGGCATAATCTGCTTTACTTTCTGTGAAAACGACGCATACGACGGCAGACGTGTCACAGGGTCAAACTCAATAAATCCGCCGTCTTTCTGTTCGGAAATCTGACGTGTGAAATCCTGAACGAACCCGAGCCATTCATCACTGTTTTCGTAGATGTTCATTTTTATGAATTTTGTTGTATTGTTTGCGGTAAACCTGTAGATATGTTTCTGATTTTCAATAGGGTTCTTTGAAATTTTTTCAAGCAGGTTGAAAAATTCAAATTCATTCAGCTTTTCACTGTTACATGAAAGCATATGACGGGCTTCGGGGTCAAGGTAAGCCGTTTTGTGTTTCGATATATATGTAAAAGCCCCGATGTTGCCCATGAACTGCTGAAAAATCCGCCAGTCACGACTTAATGACGGAGGATTCTTTTCAAGGTTAAGTATACTCATAGACTCTCCGTTTCCGCATATTTCACAGACGTTTTTTCAGTCACAAATATGCGGTTCTGCATTTGCGGTATGCAGATCCAATATATCCACCGCCGACAACAACCGCCGTTTTGGGATGATTTTTCTCTA
>JAGAQS010000365.1 GCA_017622635.1 Ruminococcus sp.
GAGACAGTCTGGAATGTGTAGAAACTTATACCGATAGGTAGTTTTATATCAGGTACGGGAATATCGGAAGAAAACAGTGCATTTATGTTTTCGACTATAAAACCGCTGTACTTGAAAATTCCCAGCATTGCAAAATCGTACACGACCGCAAGAGTTGTAGCGATAGTATCAATTTTTGTGTCTTTGTGTTTACCTATAACTATAGCGGCTATGTAGTTTACAAATGCACTGAACAGCATCAGGAAAACGTATACAGGTTCACCCCATGCGTAAAAAATCAGTGAGAAGATAATAAGTACAATGTTTTTTGCTTTTGTACCTTTGGCGAGTGCGTAGGCAAACAGGCACAAAGGCAGGAAAAAGTAGATGAAGAACAGTTTTGAAAATACCATAGATTACCGCCTTTTTGTTATTATTTTTATCGAATTACAGGACAAAACAAGCCTGCACTAATAATTATACATCATGATTTATTTAATTGCAATAGGAAAAAACAAGGATTTTCATTTTTTTTCTCAAATCCTGAAAAATCGTCCCAAAATACAAAATTATCCTTGAATAAAGGGATTTTTTGGGGATTTTCCTTGTATAAAAAAAGAACGGCTGTTTAAAGCCGTCCTGATTTTTTCTTATTAATAAAACTCACGCTGAATTGTTTCACCGTCAAAAGATACAAAAACCTTTTCCCATGCGTTGTCAATCAGGTGGTCAAGAATAACGCCATTCTGTGTCCATGTTATGCTGTAATATTCATTGTCACCGAAAACATTGTTTCCGTCGTCATCAACAGACCATTCGCCGTTTTCACTGAAAGGCTGGCAACCGTCGTCGGTAGCAAGATACGTGAGATAGTTAAAAGAACCGTTCGGATTTTTCAGGTATAAGTCTATACTTCCGGCAAGCAGAAAAGATTCTTGTGTTATAAAAATTTCGGTTTCGCCGTCGGGTGATTTGTATGAACATGAAGAAATATCAGGTGCGAAAATTTTTGAAAAATCTAAACAGCAGGCTTTATCGTCGGAATTGCACTGATATTTCGGTACTGTTATCTGTGCAATCATGGGAGTATCTGCAACCGGATAAAGACCGACATTCTCCTTATAACCCGGATTTATTCCTAAAGCTATACCGTTTAAAGTTTCGTCCTTGTATTCAAGGTTACTGAATCTTGTTGTACCTTTAACTTCATAGAAAACACCGTTTCCACGTTCCTGCATGAACGGCATAACAATAAGATTATTTTCTTCAAAGAACTGTCCGTCATATTTCTTATGTTTTTCAAGTACTTCCGTAAGGTTGTTATCCCCTATATTATTGAAAAGTTCAATTAAATTCTGATATTCCTCATAAGTAGTAATGATATTTCCTTTTTCACTGAGAGACACATCATCATCTTTAAGCATATCCATAGAGAAAATATCTATTGACCATTCCTGACGGGGAGCGGTATCGGGGTGAAGTACAAACTGTCTCATAAGTGTAATATCGAAAACGTCAAAACTGCCGTCAAGGTTAACGTCAAGCCTTTCGGTCATGATATTTTCAGAATCTTCGTAATCATCAGGTGAAACATTGCCGTTCATAAAGTATCTGTACATGGTTACGAGGTCGGACATACTCACCTGACCGTTGTTGTCAATGTCACCGCATACAATGACCCCCGACTTGCTTTCAGCACCGTTTTCAATGTAGATAGGTTCTGAAACTGCCGACGAACTTAAAGGAACAATGCCTGTCATTACAGAAAGACAAAGGAGAGTGCTTAATAACTTTTTCATATTTACCTCCGTTATTCAGGAAATGGTTTATATCTTTTCCAATATTATACAATAGATTGAATCAATTTTCAATAGGCATAATGACTGAAAACAGGGGGGCAATTTGTGAATATTTCACAAAAAACAAAAGAACGCACATATATGCACGTTCTTCTGAAAATTTATCTGCCTGAATCGGGGTCTGTCTGTGGTTCAAGAGATACGGAAACGCTGTTCCACGTACCCTGACACGATTCATAATCAATAACAATACTGTCTGTAAACCATGTGATATTGTAGTGAATATCGTCACCGAAAACGTCGTTTCCGTCGCTGTCCTTGTACCATTCACCGTTACTGCTGAAAGGTGTGAAACCGTTTTCGGTAGTAAGGTTTGTGAGAGGGGAAAACGATATTGCGGAATTTTTAAGGTACACACGTATATCTGCGATATTCATGAAAGATTCCTGAGTTATATATATTTCTTTAGTGCCGTCGGGTGACGTGTAATTATATGACGAAATATCAGACAGACTTTTTTCTGTATCAATCAGAATAACTCTGTCACCTGCACTGCTCTGTGATTTAGGTACAGAAGATTGTATAAGAAGAAATGTATCAGTGACTTGATAAAGCGGTCTGTAAACCTGATAATTCGTCGATATTACGATACATATTTCATTGTTCTGAGTTACGCCCGAACCCGAAACGGTATACATTATACCCCTGCCACGTTCCTGTATAAAAGGTTGCAGGACAAGATTGTTTTCGGTAAAAAATTTATCGTTGTAACGTTCGGAAAAAACAGCGATTTCCGTTTTGTCTTTAATGAAAGATGATAAGTATTCAGTCATTTCAGACTGACTTGTAAGTACTTTTCCGTCCGTAACAGTTTCGGCAGAATCTATGATATCAATTGAATAGTCCGACGAAAAAGCATTGTCAGGATTAAGAACAAGTTTTCGCATAAGAACCAAATCAAACGAATCAATAAAGCCGTCATAATTTACGTCCATTCGTGATACTTCCGAATTTTCGGACTGACCGCTTGTAATGTATTCACTGAGTGCGACGGCATCGGCAATATTTAAATAACCGTCGTCATTTATGTCACCTGTAACGGCAGTGTCCGACCATTCAGGCAGACCGTTATGCACGTATAGATTTCTTGCGGAAGAAACAAGAGGAACAACACCTGACATAATTGAAAGACTTAAAACAGCGGTTATTATTTTTTTCATTTTTGTACCTCCGTATTGAAAAAATCAATGTTTATCTACTATTGTTTCAAGACCTGCCGCAAGACCTGCGAGAC
>JAGAQS010000366.1 GCA_017622635.1 Ruminococcus sp.
CAGTCTGTTTTTTTGTGTCTTGAAAATAGAATGGCTATATGATATAGTTTTTATATGAAGAAATATATGCAGGGAGGAAGGCATATGAAAAAACTGACACCCTTGATAATAGCAATGGTTTTAGGCGTAAATTCAGTGCCTGTGGCGGCGATGGCGGAAACTGCAACGGCATTTGTCAGCTTCACTTATGGCGACAATACCTACACACGTCAGATGGAAAAGCTTGACCGTGGACTTGTTGCAGTTAAAACAGAGGACGGAGTTTACCTTAGCTGGCGACTTTTGGGCGATGAATGCAGTGTAAGTGAAATAAAAAATGCACCTGATTTTGAGGTATACAGAAACGGCGAAAAAATCGCAACAGTTACGGAAAGTACAAACTATATTGACCGCACAGGAACTGTTGAGGATAGATATAGTGTTGCTATTGTCGGCAAGGAAAAATGTGATACAGTTTCGGTATGGAATAATAACTATATAGATATTCCGATGGATATTCCGGAAACTTTCGTTGACGGTGAAACATCATATCCTTACACTGTGGGTGAAGCATCGTGCGGTGACCTTGACGGTGACGGTCAATATGAACTTGTAGTAAAGTGGAATGCCAATGTAAATGATAATGGAATCCCCGGAGTAACCGGTAATATCTATCTTGATGCATATGAGTTTACAGGGGAAAAATTATGGAGAATTGATTTAGGCAGAAATATTCGTTCAGGTTTACACTATACACAGTTTTTAGTGTATGACTTCGACCTTGACGGGTGTGCTGAAATTACTGTAAAAACTGCACCAGGCTCGATTGATGGAGAAGGCAGATATGTAAGCGAAGCAAGTCTTATTGATGATATTAAAAATGTTGATAACACAGCTGTTTATGTAAATGACAGCGGATATATCTTAGATGGTGACGAATTTTTCACTGTTTTTGAAGGAAAAACAGGAAAAGCACTTGATACAATCTATTATCCAAATCAGAGAATTAGTGCAAGTGTATGGGGCGATGACTGGGGCAACCGATGTGACCGCTTTCTTGCAGATGTAGCGTACCTTGACGGTGAAAAGCCGTATGCAGTTTATTGGCGAGGTTATTACGGAGCAAGTGGAGGCTTCAAAACACGAATGGGCATTTTCGGTGCAAGGCTTGATGAAAATAAGCGTTTGCAGTGCGACTACTGTTTTGATACTTATGACATTTCAACGGTTTCGGATTACAAGGGTGTTTACGGATATAGCGATAATATTTACAAGTACACAGGACAGGGTAATCATAATATGACAGTAGCAGACGTGGATAACGATGGCAAGGATGAATTTATTTCAGGTTCGCTCTGTATGGAGATAAATGATGACAATAAGCTTATGCCGAAGTGGTGTTCATACAGAGGTCACGGTGACGCATTGCACATCGGTGATTACGATCCGACTCATCCGGGATTTGAATATTTCAGCGTACATGAGGGCGGCGGTTATACTGATACATACAGTGGCAAAGAACTTGATTACGGCATGACGGTGTATGATGCCGCAACAGGTGAAGAACTGTTCCATAAAGGAGCTTCGAGAGATACCGGTAGAGGCGTGATGGCAAATATCGGTTCAGGGGGATATTATCAGATTTCCGGTTCAGGAAATATTACAGCATACGGAAATGGTGTATTTAAAGAAAGCAGTGTAGGACC
>JAGAQS010000367.1 GCA_017622635.1 Ruminococcus sp.
CCTGATATAAGATACGTCCCAAACAATATAAATCAACGTCTGTATTTCCCGTTCAGGAACTATGAATATATACTTGACGTTACAAGGCAAATGCAGATTATGCCCGACGTAAAACCACTTAAAACAGGTCTTAAACAGTCATATGACTGGTATAAAAACAACCGTGAACTGATAGTCCGTAAGGATTATTTACAATATACAAAAAATTTAATATAAAGGAGAAAAAATTATGACGACTTTTGAAGAACTTAAACGCCGTGGACTGCTTGCACAGCTCACCGACGAAAAAGAAATTGAAGAACTCATCAACAAGGGTGAAGCTACTTTCTATATCGGTTTTGACCCTACAGCAGACAGTCTGCACGTCGGACACTTCATGGCACTCTGTCTTATGAAACGTCTGCAAATGGCAGGCAACAAGCCTATTGTACTTCTCGGTGGTGGTACGGGCATGATTGGTGACCCGTCAGGCAAGACCGATATGCGTAAAATGCTTACACCCGAAACCATTCAGCACAATATTGAATGTTTCAAAAAACAGATGAGCCGTTTTATTGACTTTTCGGACGGTAAGGCTATCGCCGTCAACAATGCCGACTGGCTTATGAACCTCAATTATGTTGAGTTGCTCCGTGAAGTCGGTGCTTGTTTCAGTGTAAACCGTATGCTTACCGCTGAATGTTACAAGCAGAGAATGGAAAGAGGTCTGTCATTCCTCGAATTTAACTACATGATTATGCAGAGTTACGATTTCTACAAGCTGTTTCAGGAATACGGCTGTAATATGCAGTTCGGCGGTGATGACCAGTGGAGCAATATGCTCGGCGGTACTGAACTTATCCGCCGTAAACTCGGTAAAGACGCTTACGCAATGACTATCACTCTCCTGCTCAACAGTGAGGGTAAGAAAATGGGCAAGACTGAAAAAGGTGCTGTATGGCTTGACCCTGAAAAGACTTCTCCCTACGAATTTTTCCAGTACTGGAGAAATGTTGCCGACGCTGACGTTATCAAGTGTCTGAAAATGCTTACATTCGTACCGATTGAGGAAATAGAGGAAATGGAAAACACCCTTGAGGGTGCAGGTTTCAACAAGGCTAAGGAACTCCTCGCCTATGAACTCACAAAGCTTGTACACGGTGAAGAAGAGGCTGAAAAAACTAAAGAAGCGTCAAAGGCACTTTTCGGCGGTAACGGTTCATACGAAA
This sequence comes from Ruminococcus sp., assembly GCA_017622635.1. Classification (GTDB taxonomy): domain Bacteria; phylum Bacillota; class Clostridia; order Oscillospirales; family Ruminococcaceae; genus Ruminococcus. The sequence continues at coordinate 1,209 of JAGAQS010000367.1, forward strand.
ATATGCCTGTTGCCGAAATCCCGTCCTCTTACCTTACAGACGGAAAAATCGGTCTGCTTAATCTTATTGTTAAATCAGGTCTTGCACCGTCCGTTTCAGAGGCGAGAAGACTTGTACAGCAGGGCGGTATCACAGTGAATGACGAAAAAATCACCGACCCCAAAACACAGCTTAACCCCGACGGTGTTATTATCCGCAAGGGCAAAAAGGCTTTCAAAAAAATCTCAATCGTATAATATCAGAAAAGAGGCTTATAACAGCCTCTTTTTTTGTTTATTCCTGTTCTTTTTTTATACGGAAAATCACCCTCAGAAAACCTGAAAGAAGTTTCGGACTTCGTATCACTACAATTTTCATTATGTATCCCTCCCTTGCTGATATACTTTCATTATATTCAGCAGGAAAAGTTTTGTGCCTATCTTCTTGAACGAACTATAAGAGCAGTTCCTTTTTTTACCGAAACAACAGCGTTATCCGAAATAATTTCGTTGCTTACTCCCAGCGGAAAACCCTGAACAAGCGTATAATCCTCAAGCGGATATTTAACGCCTGCCATTTTTTCAATACAAAGTTTCTCGGTAAGCGAAAACACGGAAAAATACCAGCCGTCATATTTTTTATATAATTCCGTTCCCGTACCCTGTACGGTTATAATATTGTCACGGTCGGTTATTTCCATTTTACAGCCATGTTCATGTGCGTATATTAGTGTCTGAATGTTGGCAAAGGCATGGTCAAAACGTCCGCCCAAAGCACCATAAAGCTTTACATGAGTACAGTTTCTTTCAATGGCGATTTTCAGTGCAAGCATGGTGTCCGTGTCGTCCTTTTCGGGAACACTTCTGTAAATTTCCGTACATTCAGGCAGTTCACCCGTATAAGAATCAAAATCGCCCGTTATAATGTCGGGAATTATTTTCAGTTTTTCGGCGTGAACATATCCGCCGTCTGCACATATAACCAAATCGGCTTTTGTATCAATAAAATTCAGGTCGGCGATTTCACCGCCTGCAAATATTATACAGGTTTTCATTTGAGTTCCCATTCCTTTAACTGTTTTGCTTCTTCGTACATTGTACAGTAACTTTCGTGACGGCTTGCGGAAATTTTCCCCTGATTAAGTGCCGAAACAACTTCACAACCCTTTTCACACGTGTGCGAACAGTCACGGAAACGGCAGTTTTCCTTATATTCCCTAAACTCACGGAAACAGTCCGCAAGTTCTTCTTTTCTGATAATTTCATAACTGTTAGTATCAAAAGTTGAAAAACCTGCTGTATCGGCAATATATCCGCCGTCTTTAAGTTTGTACAACTGTGCATGACGTGTGGTGTGCTTTCCCCTGCCAAGTTTTTTACTGATTTCGGCAGTCGGGATATTCAGTGCAGGGTCAACGGCGTTCAGCAGTGTGGACTTTCCTGCTCCCGAATTGCCTGTCAATGCACTTATCCTGCCCATAAAAAGCTTTTTGACGGCTTCAACGGTTTCGGGATTATTATAATCAATCTCAAATACATCTATACCAATATTCTGATATATATTTTTTATTTCCTCACTTTCGCCCAAATCTGTTTTAGTAATGACCACAACGGGCGTTATTCCCTTATACTCCGCAATTGCTATGAATTTATCAAGTATCAGATAATTCGGTGAGGGGTTACAGGTGGAAACAATAAATACAAGCTGGTCAAGGTTTGCAAGAGGAGGTCTTATTATACAGTTTTTTCTGTCAAGGATTTCCGTTATAACTCCGTTGCTGAGTTCAACCCTGTCCCCGACATAAGGACTTATTCCTCTGTTGCGGAAAATTCCTCTTGCCTTACATTCATATATGCCGTCAGGGGTCTCTACAGTATAGAGACCCCCTAAGCATTTTGTTATAATTCCGCTTTTCAAAGCTTCACCCATTACTGATAACGGATATACGGGTGATAGTTGCCTGCTGCATCATAGTAACCGTAATCATCAGCCCAGCGGTCAAAATCTGCCGGTAAACTCGGGTCAACTGTTGCAGGCTGAGTAGGTTCTGTTACTACGGGCTGCTGAGGAGCATCTGTTACAGGCGGGTCTGTCACTACAGGCTGAGGAGCATCTGTTACAGGTTCTGTAGGCTCGGGATTTGCCTGTGAATTATCAAAACCGCCTACTGCGTCAAATGCGGCTGTGATGTCCTCTGTCTGAACATTTACAGCACCTGTTGCAAAGTTGAAATAGTAAGAACCAATCTGTGCCCTTACACCTGTATTCATGTTTGTAAGAACAACAACAACCGATACGTTTTCACCTGAACCCTTTACGTTCTGGCTTACCTGAGGCATTTCAGGAACAAGGAGAACACTTGTTGAATCTGTAGTTGTTGAACCGTCCTCATTTGTGATTACAAAGTCAATTACGAATCTGCCGTTTGCATTTTCAGGGAAAGGAATTGTGAACGGGATTTCTCCGTCAGGAGCCTGACCGTTGCTGACATAGAATACAATTTCTGTACCCTCATCAACCTTTTCGCCCTTTGCGATACTCTGTTCAATAACCTTGCCCTCTTCTTCATATGAAGCCTTGAGTTCCGTTCTCGGCTTGAGACCTGCATATTCGGCAAGTGTACAAGCATCGTCCGCAACCTTACCTACATAGTCGTCAACACTAACCTGTCCTGCATCAACACCCATACTTACATAAAGTATGATTGTTGAACCCTTGTGTACTTCCGTACCTACTTCAGGCTCTGTATTGATTACGTAGCCTTTCTGTATCTCAGTACTTGAAGAATTTTTTATCTCACATTCAAGTCCACGCTGTTTGAGCTGGTCTCTTGCAAGTTCTGAATTCATGTTTGCAACATTCGGAACTTCAACGGTTTCCATACCCTTACTGATTTTAACTTTAAGAACGTCGCCTTTCTTGAACTCTGAACCCGGTTCAACGTCCTGCTCAATAATAAGACCTGCATCAAGTTCATTGTATTCAGAACCGTCCTCCTGAAACTGAATGTTGTTTCCGTACTGACTTACTGCATCATTGTAGTCCATACCGTAGAAATCGGGCATCTTGAAATCATTTGTCTGACCGTCGCCCTTGATAAGTCCGCTGAGGAGAGTAGCAACGAAAATTACGGCAACTATAATTACAACAACAACTATAGCCGTGAGAACAGGCACAACCAATGAAGAACGTTCGGGTTCATCTTCGTCATCGTCGTCATCATCATAACCGTCATAGGCAGGCTGTCTCTTACCTCTCTTTGTGGGAGGGTCAGCGACTACGGTTCTTCTTCCGCCCTGACCGCCGTATTCGTCTCCGTCTGCCATTTCCATATCTTCAGGCTGTGAACCGTCATAATATCCGGCTTCGTCCTCATCGCTTTCTTCTTCCTGATAATAACCAAAAGTAATATTGGGATTTGCCTTGAAAGCATCAATATCACTTATCATTTCAGCGGTTGACTGGTATCTGTCCTCTGGGGCTTTTTCCATTGCCCTGAGTACTATTTCCTCAAGACCGTCGGGAATATCGGGGTTTAACGCTCTCGGACGTTCGGGAATATCCTGCATATGCATAACTGCAATTGCTACAGGGTTGTCACTGTCAAATGGCTTACTGCCTGTAAGCATTTCATACATCATTGCACCGACTGAATAAATATCACTCTTTGCGTCGGTAACGTCACCGCTTGCCTGTTCGGGACTGATATAATGAACACTTCCTATAGCCTGGTCAGTGGCTGTCTTGCCTTCTTCACGGGCAAACTTTGCAATTCCGAAATCCATGACCTTTATAGTGCCGTCCGTGAACATCATGATATTCTGTGGCTTTATGTCACGGTGAACAATGCCCTTGTCATGAGCGTGCTGTAAAGCCCTGAGAATCTGTATAACAAAATGTACAGTATCTTTCCATGTCAGCACCTTTTCTTCTTCGATATACTCTTTAAGCGTTATACCGTCAATATATTCCATGACGATGTACTGAATCTTTTCAGAAAATCCGACATCATAGATTTTAACGATATTCGGGTGTGAAAGCACTGCAATTGCCTTTGACTCATTTCTGAATCTGCGGAGAAATTCCTCATTCTCTGCATATTCTTTTTTGAGAATTTTAATTGCAACGTCCTTGTGGTCCATTACGTCCACGCCTTTATAGACTTCAGCCATTCCGCCAACGCCTATAAGCTCGGTGATTTCATATCTCCCGTCGAGCTTTTTACCAATGTACTTGTCCATTCCTCTTCATTCCTCCTGCTTTTATTCAGAAATTACCGCAACGGTTACATTGTCACGGCCGCCCTTGCTGAGAGCGAGATTGATTAATTCTTCGGTGACGCTGTCAAAATCTGAGTTCATGATAACGTCATATATTTCATCGTCAGTGCAGTAACCCGAAAGTCCGTCCGAGCATAACAGCAGACTTATTCTGTCCTCATAGTCAATTATAAAGGTATCTGTCTGAACTGTTTTTTCCACACCGACCGCTCTCACAAGCATATGTTTCTGGGGGTGGTTTTCCATTTCCTCCTCAGTGATTCTGCCCTGTTCATACAGCAGTGATGCAACATTATGGTCTGTTGTGATACGGAAAACGCCCTCGTTTTCCACTACAAGATATGCCCTGCTGTCACCCACATTTGCAATAAATGCCGATTTATCGGTTACAAAGGCAGCGACACAGGTTGTACCCATGCCAAAATTATTAAAATCAAGCTTTGCCTTAGTGTAAATAACGGAATTTGCGGCTGAAACCGACGATATAAGAAGCTTGCGGATTTCCTCATCATCAAGGCTTTCGCTGTAGCCGTCGGAAAAACGCTGAAAAAACTCCTCCATTGCAATGGTACTTGCTTCTTTGCCCGCCTTTTCGCCTCCCATGCCGTCACAAACTACGGCAAGAACGTTGTGACCGAAATATTCACACCGTACTGCGTCCTGATTTTCGTCCCGTTTCAGACCAATATCCGTACCGGATTTGAATCTCAAAAATCCGCACCTCCATTCAGATTATCTTGTCCGACAGCATCACGCCGAAGCTGTCCGCAGGCTGCTTCAATGTCACTGCCGAGAGTTCGTCTGACGGTAGCGTTTATCCCCCGTTTGCCGAGTCTTTTCGCAAATTCGGCAACTCCTGCCCTCGCAGTTCTGTAATTTCTTTCTTTGATTTTATTAACGGGAATAAGGTTTACATGACAGTTCATACCCCTGAGCAGAACTGCCA
>JAGAQS010000368.1 GCA_017622635.1 Ruminococcus sp.
AATGAATTTTGTGCTTGGATTTGTGGCAATAGTTGTCATGATGTCAATGCTCGATACTGTGCCCACTACTCAGATATCGGGATTCAGTGCTGTTGAACTTGAGGACGGTACACTTGAACGTCATTCCGCAAGTTATGATTGTGGTCTGCGTCATGATGACGTTTTCTATGAAATCGACGGCACACGCATTTTCAGTATGCTTGACCTGAATTATATTCTTTCTTCTTCTCCGACAAATGTTCACGACGTTGTTGTGAAACGTGACGGTGAGAAAATAGAAATAGATGATGTTAAGTTTGAAAACGCAAACGGCGGAACGGTTGATTTCGGTCTTATACAGAAAGACAAAAATCCCCTTACTATTATAAAAGGTTCTGGAGATATGTTTATGTCAATGGGTCATATTGTGGGACTGTCACTGAAACAGCTTGTCTCAGGTCAGGCGAAAAAAGAGGACGTTTCAGGTCCTGTCGGAGTTGTATCGGCTATAAACGAAACCACACAGGAAAGTGAAAGTGCTAAGGATACAATTTTCAACCTCGTATACATGACCGCTCTTATTACTATAAATATCGGTATATTCAATCTTCTGCCCATTCCGGGACTTGACGGCGGTCGTCTCATATTCTGCTTTATAGAACTTGTCAGACGTAAACCCGTAAAGCCTGAACATGAAGGATATGTACACCTTGCCGGAATGATTCTTCTTTTCGGCATAATGATTTTTGCAACGTATAACGATATTGTACGTCTTATCTCAGGAGGAGGAAATTTATGAGAAATATAAAACCCGTGAAAGTCGGGGACTGTGTTCTTGACGGAAAACACATATATATACAGTCAATGCTTAATGTACGTTCCGACGATATCGAAGGAAATGTTAAACAGGCAGTCGAACTTGAAAAGGCAGGCTGTGAAATTATAAGAACGGCTGTTCCCGATATGGAAGCTGTAAAACTTATTCCCGCAATAAAGGAAGCCGTAAAGATTCCGCTTGTTGCCGACATTCATTTTGACTACAGGCTTGCGATTGAGTCGGCATATGCAGGTGTTGACAAAATCCGTATAAATCCGGGCAATATAGGCGGAAACGACAGAGTAAAAAAAGTTGTTGACGTATGCCGTGAAAAGAATATCCCTATAAGAATAGGTGTGAACTCGGGTTCACTTGAAAAGGAACTGCTTGAAAAATACGGTTCGCCCACTCCCGAAGCCCTTGTTGAAAGTGCATTGAACCATGCAAGACTTTTAGAGCAGTTTGACTTTGATAATATTGTACTTTCAATAAAGTCGTCTGATGTAAACAAGATGATTGCGTCATACCGTCTTGCCTCTGAAAAGTGCCGTTATCCGTTGCACCTCGGTGTGACGGAGGCGGGCACTGAACGTATGGGAATTATAAAGTCTGCCGTCGGAATAGGTTCACTTCTTTGTGACGGAATAGGTGAAACAATACGTGTATCACTTACGGACGACCCTGTAAAAGAAATTCAGGCGGCAAAGGATATTTTAAGCTGTATCGGAAAACGTGAGTGTGTGAGACTTGTTGCCTGTCCCACCTGCGGACGTACAAGAATAGACCTTGTAAAAGTTGCAAAACAGGTGGAAAACGCTGTCAGGAACATGGACAAGAATATAACTGTTGCGGTAATGGGCTGTATAGTAAACGGACCGGGTGAAGCACGTGAGGCTGATATAGGAATAGCAGGCGGTAACGGCTGTGCGGTTATCTTCAAAAAAGACGGTTCACAGCGTAAAATAAAAGAGGAGGATATTGTCAGCGAGCTTCTGGCAGAGATTGACAAGCTTTGATATGAATATAAATCTCTCTGAATTTTTAAAGGAATATTGCGGTGAAATCCCCGAAAGTGTAAGGCAGGGGGAAATTTTCAAACTTACATATTCCGAAAAACTTGATAACATTAATTTCTTTGCATTATTTAAAAAGCTTGTTCCGAGCGAAGATATTTTTACTTTTGAAAAAACGGTGGAAAATGCGATAAAGGTGGACAAAATCCGCCTTATCTGCCGTTATCCGTCCGAGATTTTCGGAAGAAACTGTTATGACGAACTTATAAAACTTCTTAAAAGAGACATTTCTGTAATAAACGGTTTTCTTGACGGTGCGGACGTTCAGTTCAGTGAAAATACAATTTCAATACATCTTGCACACGGTGGCAGGGATATTCTTGAAAAATATCACTTCTGCCGTTCTTTTTCACAGCTTGTATATAATCAGTTCGGTATTGAAATAAATGTAAGCCTGAACGGCGGTGAGAAAGTTTCATCTGACGAATACAATGAAATGATTGAAAGAATATCTGCCGAACTCCCTGACTACAGTTCACAGCTTTTACAGGAAAAACCTGAAAAAGAGTTTCCGCCCGTACTCAGTCAGCCTGTTGACGTAGATTCACTTGATACTGAATTTGACAAGGAATCTGCGGAGATAATAACGGGAAAGGCAATACGTGAAAAGCCCGTCGCTATTTCGGAAGCGGTACAGCGTCTGGGTGATAAACTTGTTGTTGTGGGTGATATTTTCGCATCTGAATTTAAGGAACTCAGAAACGAAAAAACAGTAGCCACTTTTGATATAACCGATTACAGCGGTTCAATTAAAGTAAAGATTTTTGCGAAAAATGAAGATATTGAAAACATGAATCTGTCGTCACTGAAAAAGGGAACGACTATTCTTGTTTCGGGAAAAGTTGATTTTGACAATTTCGCACACGATATAACAATATCGCCAAATTCAGTTATAAAAGTAAAAAGAATACCTAAAATGGACAACTACCCCGAAAAGCGTGTTGAATTGCACTGTCACACAAATATGTCGGCGCTCGATGCGGCAATTCCGCCGGATATCCTTGTC
>JAGAQS010000369.1 GCA_017622635.1 Ruminococcus sp.
CTACACCTTACATATGTATTGACACGGAGGACGAAACAAGTGTTGAAAACGGTGTGAAATGGTGGGAGGAACTTACTGCATCAGGCGGTGAGGGAATGGTTGTAAAGCCCGAATACTACACGGCAAAACAGGATACAAAACTTTTACAGCCTGCCGTGAAGTGCAGAGGACGTGAATATCTCAGGATTATTTACGGTCCTGAATATCTTGAACCCTCCAACCTGAAAAGACTGAAAAAACGTTCACTTTCAAGAAAGAGAACTCTTGCACTTAAAGAGTTTTCACTCGGCATGGAATCACTGAAAAGATTTGTGCGGAATGAACCGCTTTACAGGGTGCATGAATGTGTTTTCGGTGTACTTGCATTTGAAAGTGAACCCGTTGACCCACGACTTTAAGAAGGTGGCACACATGAATTTCAAAGACATTAACGGACAGAAATATAAACAGAAATCCGTTTCATACAATGGCAACCGTTCTTTCCGTGATATGAACAGTACAAGAGAGATTTCGGAAAAACAAAAAAACAATACTGCCATTCCCGAAACAATACAGGTCAGCAATACGGACAATATGACACCGAAAAATAACAGTATGTATTCTCAGCAGATAAACTTTCCGCAGAATCAGAGTATAAATTATCAGCAATTTACGCAGAATCAAAGTATCAACTACCGACAGGCTAACTTCACACATAATCAGAGTGTAAACTATCAGCAGTCTAACTTCATGAATAATCAGAGTATCAATTATAAACAGAAAAGTATACCGTCCATTCATGAAAGACCGCAGAGTCAATTTTTATATTATACAAACGGCAACAACAACAATGTCAATAACAGCAATATCAACAATAATATTCCCGTTCCTCCGCCACTTCCAAAACCTGACCCTCCGCAACCCCCGAAACCTGAAGTTCCCACTCCGACACCTCCGCCCAAAATGGTAAAGGCTAAAAAGCCGATTGTCAGAAAAACAGACAGTTTCAGTTCAGACTTAGGTGCATTCAGCGGAACTTTTGACAGCGAATCAGACCAGTCCACACCCCTTGCCGATATTCCCGTAATGAACAATATAGATGACTATAAAATATAATTCTCTTGACTGTGATTTTCTTTGTTCGGAATTTCCCGAATTAAAAAATCTGATAACTGCCGAAAATGAGTGGCTCGGTGAAAATCTTCCGCACTGTCTTTTCGGCAACGTTCTGAATCCGATAGTTGTCAGACTTCTTAAAAAAGATGACTATAAAACAAATTCACTGCTTGAAAGAATTTTCGGTATGTATGAAAAATTTGCGGAATACGGTGACACGGAAACAAAGAATCTTTTACAGGTGACACTACTTGAATATTTATGGGACGAACATATCACATACTCACGTGCATTACAACTCATGGGAGAGCGTACAAAAGAAATAAACAAGAATATTGCTGATTATTTATACGTTCCGAAAAAAAGTTAAAAGCACACCCTACAATATACGACAAATTACAACAAAATACGACATTGTAAAAAACATTTCCCCATGCTATAATATAATTATCGGATATAAGCCGAAATAAATTTAATTTCCTACACAGCACAAAAAGCCGTCCCTGTTCCATTTCATAGGGGACGGCTTGCTGTTTTTTTTAATCAGGCAACAACAAACTGACTGTTGTATAATTCCGCATAGAAATTACCGTCTGCAATAAGTTTTTCATGGTTGCCCTGTTCAATTATATCGCCGTCTTTCATTACAAGAATGATATCGGCGTTTTTGATAGTTGAAAGACGGTGTGCAATTACAAACGACGTTCTGCCGACTGTAAGCTTATCCATTGCCTCCTGAATGACAAGCTCCGTCCTTGTATCAATAGAAGATGTAGCTTCGTCAAGAATCAACATGGGTGCGTCTTTTATCATTGCCCTTGCAATAGTAAGCTGTTGTTTCTGACCGTCGGAAAGGTTAAGTGCCTCGTTAAGTTCAGTATCGTAACCCTTTGGAAGTGTTGCGATAAAGTGTTTAAGACCTACGGCTTCAC
>JAGAQS010000370.1 GCA_017622635.1 Ruminococcus sp.
ATTCGGGTGGCTGGTTCGTGAAACCGTCACTTCTTTACGCCGTTTCCGCAAATACAAAATATCCTGACGAAGCAGGTGCTTTTGTTGATTTTCTGCTGAATAATGAAGAATGTGCGGATATTCTCGGAACGTCGAGAGGTATTCCGGTGTCGGAATATGCGGAAAAAAGACTTGAATCAACGGGAAAACTTACGGGTCTTGTACAGCAGAATAATGAAATGCTTGAAAGTATTGATACCGTTACGGTCAGTCCGTACATGGAACTTGCACGCATGAAAGAATTTTACAACGAGGCAATAGAAAAAGTTTCTTATGAACTGGCGGATACACGTGAAACCGCACAGGAACTGTATGATAATATAACGGATTATCTGGAGAGTATAAAATGAAAAAAATTTATCACAATCCCGTAGGTGTCGGAAAATATACGGGACTTATTTTAATCAGTCCGTTTGCGGTTGGTTTTGTAATATTTATACTGTACCCGTTTGTGTGTTCTTTTGTGACAGGTCTGACTGATTACGACGGTATACACCAACCTGAATTTACAGGTTTTGAAAATTATAAAAATATGTTTTCGGACAGTGATTTCAGAAAAGCAGTCGGCGTTACTTTAAAATATACGGCGTTTTTTGTCCCTCTGAAAATTATCGTTTCACTTTTTACCGCACTTCTTCTCAGTCTTGAAATAAAGGGAATAGGCATTTTCAGAACGGCTTTTTATATACCGTCTGTACTGGGTGCAAATCTTGCCGTCGTGATAATGTGGCAGTATCTTTTCACTTCCGACGGACTTGTTAATCAGTTTCTTGAAATTATCGGTCTTTCGCCTGTAAGCTGGTACGGAAATCCAAACTGTTCGATATTTATAATAATACTTTTAAGACTATGGGAATTTGGTTCAACTATGGTTATATTCCTCACAGCACTTAAAGACATACCAAAAGAATACTATGATGCCGCGAAAGTTGACGGTTGCGGAAAAGTGAAGTCTTTTTTTCTGATAACCCTGCCGTTGCTGAAAAACGTGATTTTTATGAACGTCGTTTTGCAGACGATAGCAGGATTACAGGAATTCAACGCACCTTACATGATTACGGATGGCGGACCGCTGAAAAGTACGTATACTATCGGTATGCTTGTTTATGACGAAATGTTTGTATACTACAACGCAGGCTATGCGAACGCTGTTTCATGGGTTTTGTATGTAATAACGGCGGTTGTGGTTTTCATAATGTTCAGGGTCAACAGAAAATTCAGGGAGGATTTGAAATGAAAAAAATTCCCGTGTATATTATTTTAACGATAATCGCACTTATAATGCTTTATCCTCTGTTGTGGCTTGTGGGGGCATCTTTCAAGTCGAACCGTGAGATACACAGTTCAATATGGTTTATGCCCGAAAGTTTTGACTTTGAAGTTTACGTTAATGCGTGGAAAACAAATACAGGCTACACTATGGGTCACTATTTTCTGAATACGTTTGCTGTCATTATCCCAAAAACCGTTTTTTCCGTGATATCTTCGGTATTGGTTGCGTACGGTTTTGCACGTTTTGACTTTCCTTTCAAAAGATTCTTTTTTGCCATGCTTATGGGCGGTATGTTCATGCCTGCCGTTGTAACCGTCATACCGATGTATATGATGTGGGGAAAACTTGGTTGTCTTGACAGCTATATACCTCTCACCGTGCCCTCACTTTTTGCGTGTGAAGGAATGTTCGTTTTCATGCTGATGCAGTTTTTAAAGAGACTTCCGAAAGAACTTGACGAGGCTTCACGCATTGACGGGTGCGGGACTTTACGTACACTCTTTTACGTTCTTCTGCCGTGTATAAAGCCAGCGGTGATTTCAGTTGCGGTTTTTAATTTCCTGTGGACTATGAACGACTTTTTAAATCCGCTTATCTTTATCAATTCAACTGAAAAATACACACTTTCCCTTGCACTGCGGACATCTGTTGACAGTACGGGGCAGGGTTATGAAGAATGTAAGGTAATAGCAATGTCGGTAATCGGACTAATACCGTCGATTACGGTTTTTGCGTTTGCACAGAAAAAATTTATAAGCGGTATTGCTGTGGGAGGTCTTTCCGAATG
>JAGAQS010000371.1 GCA_017622635.1 Ruminococcus sp.
CTTATATATGCCATTAACTGTACTGATATACTTGAAGAAAATATCAATATAAAAAACGGTGAACTTAATGAAGTAAATATTAAAATCGATTTGCAGAAAGAATTTGACAGTAAACGCAATTCGTCCACTTTTTTCAAAAAAATCAGTGACTTACGTATTTTCAGGATAGTAAAACCCGATGAGTTTATTCCCGACGGTGTTCTTTTCAGAGACGAAATTGAAATAAGTGACGATTTCTCAAAAGGTGAGCTGGTACTTCTGCAACGAAGAAAGGACAGTTTCAGCAAGTCGGAAGATGATGATATTTCAGGTCCTTACAAGGTTGACAAGAGAGACGGAAAAACCTTTATTCAGCCGAAAGTTGCCGAAGAACGTTATTTATTGAACTGTTATGACGAAAACAAACTTTCATTCGGTACAATTGAAATACAGGAGTTCGGCAGTGACCCGACAGGTACGGATTTTGCCGTTATATCGGACAGTTCAAATTATAAGAAAGACGTTATTTCAGACGATATTCTTATAAGGAGTATGCTGTCTGATACGTCGAACGATTTCTTTAACGTTGTCAAAGGTGAATTTAATGAATTTCTGCGTGTGTGCAGAGTGTCGCCGTTTCTTTCGGGAAATCTGCCTGACGACGTAAAAACAAAGAGAATCGAAAAGGTTAAGAAACTGTTTTCGGGTGTAAGCAGGTATACGGAAGAGCAGAAACAGATTTTGAAACTTCTTCTTCAGGGTTACAGCAATGACGACGAAATAAAAGAACTTCTGTCGGAAACAATAAAATCAAGTGACGAGTTCAGAAAATTACAGAAAGAACTGGAAGAAAAGTCCGAAAGTGTAAAGACCGAACTGTTTTTACAACATCTCAAGAAAAAAAGCGTTGAAACCCCTGTTATAAATTCAGATGAAAAAAATTCGGAAGCAGAGGCTCTTGAAAAGAAAATCGAATCGCTCAAACAGCAGTACAACAACATTCTTTCTTATGACAATATCGCTCAGGAAATCAAGAACCAGCAGAATATAATGAAATTTCTTTCAAAGGAAAATTCAAAGTTGGAGCAGATGAATGAAGAACTGAAAGGTAAAATCAAGAATACCATTCAGGAACAGGCGAACGACGTTGGAATAGCTTTTGACCCATATATTTCAAATGCCATGCTTGAAGCGGCGGGAGAGTGGAACAGAAAACAAGAGTCTGAAAGTTATGCGAAAGTTGCCGAATATACGGCGAGAAAAGCTCTGACCTGCAACCACATGAACAGAAAGGAACTCTGTGATTATCTTGTTAACTATGTAAAACAGTACAGAAACTATAACACAAATGATATACTTAATATGTACGTCTGTATGACACAGGGATTCCTTACCGTATTTTCGGGACTTCCCGGAACGGGAAAAACGTCCATATGCAATATTATAGGCGGAAGTCTGGGACTTACTTCTTTCGGTGACGAAAAAATACCGTCTGATATAAATTGTAGTCGTTTTGTACCTGTATCTGTTGAAAAAGGCTGGTCGTCAAAAAGGGATTTGATAGGTTATTACAATCCCCTAACACAGAAGTACGACAAAAGCAACCGCAGGCTTTACGATTCGCTTATGATACTCAATGAAGAAAAGAACAATTCTGCATTTCCGTATGTTGTTCTTCTTGATGAGGCAAATTTAAGCCCTATGGAATATTACTGGGCAGACTTCATGCAGGTTGCCGACAAGTCCGACAACAGTGATTCATATATAAATATCGGTCTTGAAAATGATATCTTTATACCTGATACACTCCGTTTCGTTGCTACCATAAACAATGACCAAACCACAGAAACACTTTCACCGAGACTTCTTGACCGTGCGTGGATTATAAAGCTTCCCGATGCAGATATAAAAGAAGAAGTCACACCGCCGTCGGAATGTATACTCTGGGAAGACCTTGTTTCTGTTTTTGACGCAGGTGTAGACGGTCATATAAGATTTGAACTTCTTCTTAAACAAATATTCGGTCTTTTCAGAAATTACGGTATGTCGGTAAGTCCGAGAATACAGCTCAGTGTACGCCGTTATATATGTGCCGCACAGGACGTTATGGAAAGCGTCGGCGGAATTGATTCCGACTATATCGCACTTGACTATGCCGTTATGCAGAAACTTCTTCCGAAGATAAACGGTCATATAAAAATTTACAAGAACTTTTTTGACGAACTTCTTGATATATGTACAAGCAATCACCTTAATATGACAAAAAATGCGGTTGAGGAAATGCAGAAAAATTCTTCAAGAAATATGGGATACTGTCAGTATCTTTCCTGACGGCAGGTGTTTAATTCTATGAAATTATTATTGGAATCATCAAAGCACGGAAGTATTGAAGTACCCATGTATGAGGAGGAATATTTTCAGGAAACGGCTAATCCACTCCTCAGCAGTATATATATATACAATGATGAAAAATATACTTTTTCCGTGCCTGACAATCAGGAGTATGTTTCAGAATTTTATATAAACGACGAAACAACGGAGATAAAACGTGGTTCAGGTCACAGAAATGCGTATTTTTTCAGTGAGGAAAATGAAAAACCGTTCCTGCAATGTTTCGGAGTGGTTCAGATAAAGGTCATAATTTCGGGCAGGGCGTATGTTTCGGACAGCATCTCAATTATGGTTACCGACAACAGTCTTAACAGAAACGTCATGCAGATGATTGACTATATCTATGAAAAAGGTGAACCGTATCTTTATGAAAATTATATCAATTCTGTTGTAAGCCGTAAAAAGAAAAATGTCACAATGAACGACAAGTTTGACGTGCTTGACGAGATAACAGAGGTATATGAACAGTTTTATCCGTATTTCATGAACTCACCGAAAACAAATCTTGTTGCGGAAGAATCGGTAGGGGCATTTCACAGGCTTACTTCCGTTTCACCGAAAACAATTCAGTATATCGTTTCCCACCCCGAAGAACTTTACGGTGTTGACTTCAACACGGGAATAAAATACAACAAAAGATATTTTCAGCCGAGAAACACTCTTGTTTCAAGTACTTCATATACACGGAATATATACGAAAACCGTGTTATTACGGGCTTCCTGTCAACTGTTATTTCAGTGCTTGAACAGGCAAGGGAGGAAATAGCGGAAGTTCCTACTTACAGCAATGTCGTAAGAAAGGACAAGTACATTGAATCCAAAATATATATATACCGTCTCAGCAGAAAATCCGTAAATGAATACATTACAAAAATTGACGGTTATATTGAAAGATTTCAGATGCTTTACTTTGACTATAAAAAAATTCTTGACGCAGATGATATATATATTGACTATCCGCCTGAATATACCGATACTTTTCGTCTTGTCATGCCGTACAGGGCGGTTTACTCCAAAATATGCAAATGGTTTTATTACGGCGGACATGATTTTTCAAAGAGTCAGTTACTTCTCAGCTTTATATCAACAAGCAAGATTTATGAATATTACTGTCTGATAAAACTGCTTGTGACCATTCATGAGGAAATGCACTGTGTTCTTATTGAGGAAAAGACCAAAAGATTTCCATATACGGAAACGAAACTGTATTCAAACACACGTTACAACAATACATTTGTTTTCCGCAACAGTGACGGTTACGAAATAACAGTTTATTTTCAGCCCGTCATATACGGTAAAATTTCAACGCCCAGA
Organism: Ruminococcus sp.; assembly: GCA_017622635.1. Taxonomy (GTDB): domain Bacteria; phylum Bacillota; class Clostridia; order Oscillospirales; family Ruminococcaceae; genus Ruminococcus. Next base: position 3,685 of record JAGAQS010000371.1, read on the forward strand.
CCAAATAATATTATGCTGTACAGAAACAGGTACGCAAGTATAGGAAGTTGTTCCGGCAATACATACACTCCCGACTATCTTGTTAAAGTCAGCAGGGACGGCGTTTCAAAGTATATGATTATAGATGCCAAATTCAGTTATGTACAGACTGTTGAAAATGACAGACTTCTTGAACTGGTTTATAAGTACCTGTTCTCTGTAAGTACTCTCGACGAATGTGACTCAATTGAAGGAATGATTATTTTCTGCGGAAAAGAGGCAGGCAACAACAGAATAGCAAATCTTCACGACGTTTCGGAGAGTATGAATAAACGTGTATCGCCGTTTTCCTATATAGTGAACCTTTCGGGAACGGACACGTGCGACAATAAGGTTATAAAGGATATATTATTACAGTTGCTTGAACAATAAAACATTGTGTTAAATTTACTGTATATACTTGACAATAATATAAAAAGTGTGCTATACTGTAATTGATTTAATTTCATGCATTTTTAATATTTGAGGAACAGACAATGAGTAAAAACAATCCGCATAAGTTAAAAAACAAAATATCTTTCAATTCTCCCGTTATACTGGGGTTTACGGCAATATGCCTTGTCTCGCTGCTGCTTAATATGCTTACTCACGGGGCAAGCAATAATATGATTTTCAGCGTTTACCGTTCGTCACTGCTGAATCCGCTGACATATGTAAGATTTTTCGGTCACGTGTTCGGTCACGCTTCGTGGAGTCACTTCATGAACAATATAATGTATATTCTCATTATAGGACCTCTGCTTGAAGAAAAGTACGGTAAAGCCGATACAATCATGATTATAGCAGTTACCGCACTTGTTACGGGACTTATAAATTTTATATTTTTCCCGCACGTTCAGCTTCTCGGTGCAAGCGGTGTTGTTTTTGCCTTTATACTCCTTTCTTCGTTCACAAGTTTTCAGAATGGAAAAATTCCCGTTACTTTCATAATCGTTGCCGTTATATATATCGGTCAGCAGATTTACAGCGGTGTATTCGAGAAAAACAACATTTCTGAACTGACGCATATAATCGGCGGTTTTGTGGGTTCAGCATTCGGTTTCGCCGAAAATAAAATCAAGAGGTGATATTAAAATTGTTTCAGCATATTAAGCTTAATTCTCTTGATGACTATTTTTTAACTTTAAGTCAGAGAAACGGAAACAATATATTTTTTTACAGAATAAATTCCTACAGTGACAGTATAAAAGAATTTCTTTGCAGGTATTATGAAGAATCAAGAAAAAACGGTGTTATAATTGACGGGCGTATTCCGAATGCCGACCAGAATAATCTTGCATATTATTACGAGACTATGGGCGACAGTTTCAGTATGAACAAACCGTTTTTTATAGTCAGTCTTAAAAAATGGCTTCCGAGAATGAATGACACACAGAGAATTGTTGTGGCGGAAGCTGTTTATAATACTCTTATGCACCTTGCTGAACAGGGCAAAAATGAAAATATCCTGAAAAATGCCTACATCAAATTCATGTGCTGGTTTTATTACAGGTTTGAGAGAATTATGGGCAATCTCGGTGGAAACAATGTCCCGAAGATACTTTACTGCGGAACTGTAAATATTTACGAACTTATGCTTATATCAATACTTTCAAAGGCAGGTTGTGACGTTGTTCTTGTTCAGACGGACGGTGACGGCGGTTATCTGAAAGCTGACCCCAATTCAGCACTTTCCTTTGCGTATGAGGGAACAGGACAGGCATTTCCCCCTGATTTCTCATTGAAAAATATGCAACAGGAAATAGCTGATAAAATGCACGCCGAAAGAGTATTCGGACAGAAACCAACCTATACGATAGTTACAAACAGCTGGGCAAGGGGCGACGGTCTTGAAGATGTTATTGTACCGTTGGACGAAAGAGGAAACGGAACGGATATATATAACATTTTTTACAGAATTAACGGCGTATATAGCAGGGCAGACTATGTAAATGAACTTATTTCTTTTAAGTCCGAAATAGATTCACAGAAACGTAATCTTGTGATAGTTGACGTTGAAATTTCCGCACCGTCATATGAAGAACTTTCCGCTATAAAAAGAGGTAACTACAGTAATCCACAGACAGCGGTTGCGGAACTTTCAAAAAATATAAATGTCAGTGACAACGGGTTACAACAGCTTATCCGTTATGAATTTGCAAAGCTTATGATTGAAAGGTCAAAAGAATCGGGCATGACAATAAATAAATTTGTCAATATGTGTGTCTGCGTTCTGTGCTGGCTGAAAAGGTGGGGAAACTCACTTTTTGACGGCTGGAAAAAGAACGATACAGCCTGTTTTGTACTTTTCGGCTGTTGTAAAAATGAAAATGATTCTTCATTCCTTTCGCTGCTTTCAAAACTTCCTTGTGATGTTCTTATACTTAATCCGAACTGTCAGCATAAATGTGTTCTGAATGATGTGAATTTAAGGGAGTTTAACTATGATTCTTCACTTGATATAAACGCTTTCCCCGAAGGTGTCGCAATGCGTGCCGGAACGGTGGCGTATCATGCGGAACGTGAACTTGATACACTTATGTATCAGGATACGGGACTTTATAGAAATCATCAATATTCAAAAGCCTCCGCAATAGTACTTGATACAATGTTTGAAGAAATAGAACAATTGTGGAATCAGGAACTGAAATACCGTCCGAATTTCGCAACCGAAAACGGTGAAGTAAGAATCCCTGTTTTCTTTTCAAAGATTTCGGGCGTAAAGGACAGCAACGTAAAAGCTTACTGGCAGTATGTCAAACGTCTCATAACGGAAGATACCGTTGTGATAAACGGCTATAAAAAACCGCCTGTGAATCCTCATTCACCTGTGCGTGTGGAACCTAATCCAATAGCACAGTATGCACAGTCGTTTCTTAAAAACGGCGTTCTGCAAAGAAACACGATAAAAACACACTCCTGCTATCAGTACAAAATTTTAAGAAATGAATTGCAGGATTATATTCTTGACAAATTACAGTTACTGATTGAAAGCAGAATTATAAAAGGTACGTTTGAAAACGGCATGGAATATGCAATAATTTCTTCCGTACTTAATCTAAGCAAGGACATTGTAAGAAGAATACAGAATTTTGATTTTACAAAGAAAAATCCGAAAGTCATATATATAAATACGGGCGACAGTGCTATATCACAGAATGATGCGATTACACTTGAATTTCTCAGTCTGTCGGGGTTCGACGTTCTTTTCATGATACCGACGGGATACTGTAATGTTGAAAATTATTACAGTATGCCCATAATAAGCGAGCATCAGATGGGCGAATATATGTATGATTTGAAAATGCCGGATTTTTCAAAAATTTCAGCAGGTTCACGCCAGCCATGGCATAAGAAATTATTCAGAAGAGGTGTTTAGAAATGGGTATTGACCTTTCAAGAGCAAAACCACAGAGCAACGAAACTACTACAACACAGACGGCAGGGGCAGTAAATGCACCTGAAATTGAAGTTGTTGAACAGTATGATATTGTTGCGGACAGAAAACAGATGAACAACGAGCTTGTCGGTTCACCTGAAGTTGACGAACTCGCAAGCGAAATTGTAATTGATGACCTGACAACTATCGTTTCTTTCGGTGCTGACGCAGCGGACGAAATATCAAAGGCTTCAGATGTCGTACTTAACAGTATGAGCATGAGTCAGATTGACGATTCCGGAGAAATGCTTGTTGCTCTCGGAAAAATTATGGAAAAATTCGACATTGAGGAAATTAAGGAAAATCCCGGATTTTTCAAGAAGATGTTCGGAAACGCTAAAAAACAGCTTGACAAGATTCTTGCAAAGTATCACACTATGGGTGACGAAGTTGACAAGATTTACGTTCAGCTCAGAAAGTATGAGGACGAAATAAAACAGGCTAACAAAAAGCTTGACCAGATGTTTAATGCAAACGTTGAATATTATCACAAGCTTGTAAAGTATATTCTCGCAGGTGAGCAGGGTTGCCGTGAAATTGAGGCTTACCTCGAACAACGCAGACAGGATATGGCTTCAACAGGTGATACTTCCATACAGTTTGAAATCCAGAATCTTGAACAGGCTCTTTCCATGCTTGAACAGAGAACTCAGGATTTGAGAACGGCTGAAAGTATTGCGATGCAGTCAGTTCCTATGATA
>JAGAQS010000372.1 GCA_017622635.1 Ruminococcus sp.
TCCCCCTCTAATGTCTTTACTTTTTCCTTTAAATAGTCAATCTCACTGTTGGCACTTTCAAGAACTGCCGACTGTCTTTCATTTTCGGCAGAAAGCTGACAGCCTGCCTCACTGAGTCTGAAAATAACTTTTCTAAGGTCTGCCAGTTTTTCGTCCATACTTATATTAGACATACATCATTCTCCTTTTTTTAAAATTTCCTGAATCTTCTTTAAACTGTCCGACTTGTTTTTGTCGTTCTTTTCGAGTTCACGATAATCGCTTTCAATCTGTCCGATAATGCTGACAGCGATATTTTCGAGGTTTTTAATATCCTCGGTTGTATACTTTTCCATATTACACCTCCGTTCTGAGTTCAAGGCATGACTCTATGACTTTGTAATCATTGTCCTGCATCTGCATTGTTTCCATAATCAGACCGTCTTTTGTCTGTGAAAGCCTTACATATATTGATTCTGCATCATACAGTGAACCGTCAAGTTCAAAAAAACCTGCATAGAGTATGCCCTCATCTGTAATTTCCGCATGACGTGTATTGTTAAGCGTCTGATAAATTTTTATTCTGTAGTTGTTTCTTTCGAGATATTCAAGACTTATCTGTTTGCGTTTTCCTTTTGCGGAATAAAACGTATTTCTGTTAAGAACTACTTCAAAACCCTTTCCCAAATCCACACCTATTGACATAGGCAGGGAATTTTGTATCTCCATATCTTCATTTACGTAATTTATCGCACCCAGAGCAACCGAATTGTAAATAAAATCATCTTCTTCGGGGTCGCCGACAAGTTCCGCATTATCAAAATAGTTTTCCGTTTTCTCACGAAACCACTCAATACGTGAAGAACCACCAACCATTACAACCTGCTTTATATCGTCCGATTCAACACCCTCGTCCACAGATTCAAGCATTTCCTGAATAAGATTCTCTATCTTTTCCCATACACCGCTCTTTTCAAGCATCTTGTCCATATTCACCTGTTTCAGAACGATTTTCTCACCAAAAAACATATCATCTGTTTCGGGAGTTTCCGCCTCTTCATAAAGACTGTTTTTCATTCGTTCGGCAAGTTCAAAGAGTTCAAATTCCGACATATCGTCGTCAAATCTGCCTGACTCAATAAGTTCAGAAACGGTTTCGGAGAGTTTTTCTTTCAGGTCAAAAACAATCATGTCTGAAATGTCTTTACCGCCGAAATTCATTCCCGCAGATGCAAGTGAACGGACACTGTCTTCCGAAACTCCGAAAAGACACAAATCAAGTGTTGACGCTCCGAAATCAAAAACAAGCACATATTTTTCATCATCATCGTCGTCAACATCAAGACATTCGTCACGTATATCGTCCGAAAAAATCGCCGAAAACGGTTCTGTAATCACTTCATGTACCGAAAAACCCGCCTGCTCCGCACAATAACGCAGTCTTGCTTTCTGTATTTCCGAAAATACAACGGGAACTGTCAGAATTGTCGGGGCTGTCATGTCATAACGGTATTCTTCCATTTTAAAGGCAATTTGTCTGAATATATCCGTAATAATGTCCTCTGTTGAAAAACTGTACTTTCCCCCACATACTGTCCTGCTCCATTTTTCCTGTTGCAGAGTACGCTTTATATAACGGACATAATCGGGACTGCCTGCACGTCGTGCATCTTCCGCTTTCTGAGATGCAAAGAAAGCCTTTGAAAAATTCCCCTCCTCATCTTCATAGTAATAAACTACGTTCGGGGACAGTTTCAAATCTGACTGTTGTTTTCCCTCAAGGTCAACTTTATAGTTTTTTCTTCCGTCGGAATAGCATACTTTGAGATTCTGCATTCCGAAATCAATACCTATACATTTTTCCATTCATATCTTCCTTATTTATATGCTGTACATTTTCCGCAGAGTTTAAGCTGTTCCCTTGCTCCGCCGTCAAGGTACGTAATAACATACGGTTTCTGACTGATTAACTTGATTGTTCCCGATTCGCCATCACTTCCCGACGGAATGATATTTTCAAAATATACTGCGTAGTCCTTTACCCTGTCACCTGCTTTTACGGGAACAGGTTCATAACCTGCCTTGACAAGATATTCTTCAAGAAATTTCCAGTCCGTATTTTTTACTTTTGTGTCACTCTGATAAATATACTTTTTCAGAACTTCATGAACAGACTGCATAATTTCTTCACTGTCGTCAAAATCTCCGTCCTGTAGTATTTCGTCAAGTTTTTCACTGCAATAGTCGTATTCTCTCTTACCGAGTATACCGTTAAGACTTACGAGTCCCGAAATAAGACTTTTCACATACTTTTCATCTGGAACTACGACATTCTGTGAAGTTTCGGCAGTTTTCACCGTCTGAGGTCTGCTGACGGGTGCTTTTTTTTCGGGTACATTCTGTTGTTTCTGTGTTGTGGGAGAAACTGTTTTTACTGCCGTATTCTGACGCATATCATTTATAATTCTTGTAAGTTCTGTAATAACAACATTCTGCTTTGAAACTGTGTCCTGTAAAGCTGAAAACTGTTTTTCAAGGGCAGAAATTCTTGATTCATAATAACTGTCATTACTGTTTTTCTGTTCAAGGGAATCAATACGCTGTGAAACAGATTTCAGTAATTCCGCAACCTGTTCACTTTCACCCGTCTTTAATCCGCTGACCGCAACGGCAAGTTTTTGTATTGCGTCCTTGTGTGTATTGAGTTCATTCTGAATATACATAAGTTCAGAACTGTCGTTTATACTGCCCGACTGTTGTTCAAGTTCTGAAATACGCTTTTCGATATTCTCAATACTTTCCGTATAGTCTTTAAGATTTTTGTTTTTTCTTGCAAACTTCATAAGTGATTTGAAGTTTTCACTGTTTACGCCGAATCTGTCGAAAAGATACATACTCACTCCGCCACTCAGTGCTACCGACAGAATAACAGATATAAGTACACTGACAAAACCACTCATTATATCACTCCTTCATTTATAAACTGTACACTTTCCGCATAGTTTAATTTTTTCTACAGAATCATCGTCATAATATCTAATTATATACGGGCTCTGACTTATTGACTTTATCGTCCCTGATTTACCCATATTATTAGACGGGATAACCGTTTCAAAATATACCGCATAGTCATTTATTCTGTCACCGACTTTCACGGGAACAGGTTCATAACCCGCACGTTTAAGGTATTCTTCAAGGAATTTCCAGTCAGCATTTTTTACCTTTGTGTCACTTTCATAAATATATTTTTCCAAAGCACCGTGAACAGCCTGCATAATTTCTTCACTGTCGTCAAAATCGCCGTTCCATAAAATATCATTGAGTTTTTCCCTGCAATATTTATACTCCCTGTCACCGAGTTTTCCCATGAGAAATGTAAGCTTGTCCACAAGTCGCTTTACATACGCCTTGTCAGGAACAATTATATTATCAGGCTTTTTTTCTTTTTCCACGACTGTACTGATATTAACATATTTTCGTGACAATTCACTTATATCAATATAACAGTTATATTTTCGGTTAAGTTCGTTTATAAATTCCATATACTGCTCCCTTACTCTATATCACTGTCGGACGTGATATCTGTTTCAATTTTTTTGATTACTTTTTCCGAA
>JAGAQS010000007.1 GCA_017622635.1 Ruminococcus sp.
CCATGCCGATACCTGCCGTAATGGTCTTTGTATTATGCAAATCATAAATTTTTTCGGCAAGCTTTTTTTCGGGTTCTGAATTGAATACCATTCCTGCACACTGCGGAAACAGTTTTTTAAAATGTCTCATGTAAGCATACGGTTCATTATGCAGGCATGGAATAATCACTGATTTTTCGGGAAAAAGTTTCATTCCCCAGTATGTCGTGCCGAACATATACGGAATAAAGACAAACAGTGAATAATCGTCTGAATTTTCTTTCATATAGCGGTAAAGTGCAGTACTGTTCACCATTTCATGCAGGAAAGTATATTCTTCTTCTGCCGTGACGGGAATATTCTTCATGAATTTTATATTTACTTCATTAAAAGCGTCTGTATCTCTTTTCCTGACCCTGAAACGTCTTACGGTTATACCGTTTTTATTTACTGAAATTCCCTCACGGTAATAATTCTTGTTCCAGTCCGACATGAAATCTTTTACACAGGTTGTCAGTATTTCAACGGGTATATTCTGTCTGTGAAGATTTTCCGTAAGGTCACGGAGCATTGCCTCTGCACCGCCTGAAATATCATCACCGTACCATGAAGTGACAAAACTGATTTTTTTCATATAAATTACCTGCCGTCTATAAATTTTTTCAGTTGTGAACGGAAAAGCCTGCCCGTTTTTTCATACGAAAAATCAGAAAGTCTTTTTTTCTGTCCCGATATTATGTGTCTGTGGAAAACATTGTTTTTCAGTGTATAGTCAATCATTTCCGAAACAAATACGGGGTCGTTGTCTGACAGGAGAATACCGCTTCCGCCGAGAGTGTCCGCCACTGCACCTGCATCAAGTGCAATTACGGGAACGTTGAAAAACATTGCTTCCGTAAGAGGTACACAGAATCCCTCATGTTCGCTCATGCACAGAAAAACATCTGCTACACGGTAATATGCGAGTATTTCACTGAATTTTACATGACCCGTAAATATAACGTCACTAAGTCCGAGAGCCATGACGTAATTTTCAAGACGTTCATAATAATTTTCCATACCCGCATAAGAACCGACAAGTATAAGTCTTGATTTTGGATTGATTTTTTTGTAGAAGTAAAAAGACCTGATAATATTTTCCTGTTTCTTGTTGGGTGCAATTCTGCCGACAAAAATAATATTCGTCATACCGTCATTATATTTATTTAACGTTTCAGCGTCGGGAGACTGTCTGTAATCATTGAACGGTATAAGTACAGGTCGTACATCAATGGGGCATTTGTAGCCGTGTTCAAGCATTTGTGACTTATTGTATTCCGAATCTGCAAGACAGTATTCAACACGGTTATGCAGAAAATCAAGTCCCTCATATCCGTAACTTGTAAGTGAATAGGCTTCGTGACTGTACGGACGGAAAAATTCAGGCGGAGTAATATTGTGGTAAATCATCATTTTACGGCACTTATATCTGTCAAGAATAAAATTAAGTTTACTGCCCGTTGACATATGATAAATAATTACATCATCTTTTTTCAGATTTTTAAGCTGTCCGACTTCACGGACTTTAAGATTTTTCCCTGCCGTTTCCGCATATATTCCCGTTTCAAAACCCATGTCCGATATAATACGTTCAAGTGAAAGTGCGTCATTGCTCACTGCATCACCATATAAAACCGTAGGCAAAAGCTGTATAACTTTCATTCTTTTTCTCCATAAAGTTTTTCTTTAAGTAGGGCATTTTCCTTTTCAAGTGTTTCTATACGTTTTATAAGCTGTTTCTGCGTATTTCTCAGTGAAGTTACTGCCGTAACAACGGAGGCGTTGAATCTGTTCTGTTCCGATACTATTGGTTCTGTGTGGAAATCAATTATTTTTCTGACGGATTTCTTTATAAATACAGTTATCGGATTACCGTTTATTCTGTGATACGGCTGTACATATGAACGTGAACGGAGATGTTCAACTGCTTCTTCGGGATTCTTTGAAAACAAAACACCGTCAGTATCTTTATACGGAATATCCTCAAAACTGAGAATATCCGTACTTTTGTTCTTCTTTTTTATTTCAAGTCTTATTTCAGACATTATTCTTTCTGTATTAATACTCTTGTCCATTATTTTTACCTTTCTTAAAAAATATAATGAAGTGTATTTTGTCTTATTATATCATAATTGACATATACTGTCAAGAATAACGCACAGACGAAAAAAATTCCCGAACAAATGTCGGGAATAATTTTTTTAGTCGGTGGTATTTCATAATGAAAACTGTTCCGAAACACCATAAAATCCATGATTCATTATTTCTGTTTCACCATTACTTTCATGTGTAAGAAGTTCTTTTGACGACATAGCAATTTTCTTTGTAAAGGCTTTAATAACAAAATCAAAACATTTTACAACGTCATTCTGTGTAATATGGGTAAGACAAATCATCTGTACCCTAAAATATTCTGCCAGATTAAACATAGGCTTTAAAATATGTGGAGAAGTAGTAGTGCCGAAAGGGTTGTCAAGTATCAGGACACTATAGGCAGAATTATTCCGTATGCCTGCCGACTCGGATTTACTGTAATTCATTACGGACAGAATGACAGAAAGGTAAACAATAAATTTTTCAGCCCCTGAATTGCTTTTCAGACTTTCTTCCCATGTCCTGTAGGAAGCATTTTCAGGGTTTTGGTCTATTTTATAGGCTTTGACCGTTAAACTGCTTTTTTGTATGGCTATTCTGAGTAACTGTCCGCTGTTAACAATTTTTTCGGCTTCTTTCCGTCGTTTTTCTTCATCTGAGAATACATTGTCTGTAAACTGTACTATACTGTTATCAATTTCGGATTCTATCAGTTTTTGTGCCGAATCAAAATCAAAGTTATCGGGAATATCAATTTTTATCATGTTCTTCGGTGACTTGTTTTCATAAACCTTGATTCTGGAATTTTTAATATTTTTCAACCCGTTATAAATCTGCTCCGCATACATTGTACATTGATATGACAAATCATACTTACTGCGGTTGATTCCGCTCAGGTCTGTATCAATTTTTACTATCATCTTCTTTGCACTCTCTGCATACTTGTTTGCCATATCGTTCAGGCTGAAAATATTTTCCCCTTTTGAACCTGTCATCATACAAAACAGATTATCAAGTGAACGTTTAAGTTCATAATCATCATCATTAAACCTGTTGATTACTGTATTCAGATTGTTTTTTGTATTCTCAA
>JAGAQS010000373.1 GCA_017622635.1 Ruminococcus sp.
AGGTGTTGTGGCTGTCGAACAGACAAGGTATTTTGAAACGCCTATCCTGTCACCGCTTTTAATAAGCTGTTTACTCATGCCACAGCTTTCCATTGGCAAATCATAGAAATGCCCGATATTGACGGTAGCGTTTTCCGCTATTTTTTCGGGAAAAATATGTGCATGAGCGTCTATAATTTCGTATTTACTGTAAATTTCTGAATCCATAATTTTAGCCTCCTGAAAGCTATTATAACTCATTTTACATAGTTTGTCAAGAGTTACAGACGTTCTCTGAAATCTTCATAACCGAAACTGCGGAGTGCTTTAATTTTTCCGTCTGTTTTAAGCAGAAGTATTGACGGCAAGGGCATACCGTTAAAAGTATTGTTTTTTACCATAGAATAAATTGCCATATCCTCAAAAACAAGCCTGTCACCGATTTCAAGCTGTCTGTCAAAAGAGTACTCCCCTATTATATCACCTGCAAGACAGGTCTGTGAACCCAGTCTATAAGTATATTCCTTTTCGTTCGGACTGCCTGAATTTTTAAGCGGAGGACGATACGGCATTTCAAGAACGTCAGGCATATGACATGCCGCAGAACAGTCCAGTATAGCTATGGGCATATCGTTCTGAATTACGTCAAGAACTTCCGTTACAAGATAACCTGCGTTCAGTGCTATTGCCTCTCCCGGTTCGAGATACACTTCAAGACCATACTTTTCCTGCATACGTTTTATACACCGTTCAAGACGTGGAATGTCATAGCCGTCACGTGTGATATGGTGACCGCCCCCGAAATTTATCCATTCCATATTTTTCAGTATATCACCGAACTTTTCTTCAACAGCGTCAAGTGTTTTTTCGAGGTCGTCGGAATCCTGCTCACAGAGTGTATGAAAATGAAGTCCGCTGACACCGTACAGATTATTACGGTCAAAATTCCTGTCTGTAATTCCAAGCCGTGATTTTGGTGAACACGGGTCATAGATTTCATGTCCCTCCTGTGTGGAACATTCAGGATTTATACGGAGTCCTATTTTTTTACCTGCATTAAGAACTCTTTCACGATACCTGTCAAGCTGTGAAAAGGAGTTGAAAATAATATGACCGCAATAAGAGATTATTTCGTCAATTTCGCTTTCACAATAACCTGCACAGAATACGTGATTTTCCTTTCCCATTTCCTCAAAACCGAGCCTTGCCTCAAAAAGTCCACTGAACGCCGTTCCCGAAAGGTACTCCCCTATCAGTCCGTACAGATGATAACACGAAAATGCTTTTTGTGCAAGAAGTATCTTACAGCCTGTCCGTTCCTGAACACCTTTCAGAATTTCAAGGTTGTGTATCAGTTTTCCCTCGTCTATTATGTAGCAGGGCGTTTTAACTTTGCTGAACATCTTCCACCTCAGAATATGGCTTTCTTTTTACCCTTTTCGTTTTTAGGGTAAGTGCGTACACGTATAATATGGTCAATGCTAACGACGCTCTCGCTGTCCTTTTCGTCAATAACTATAAAACCGTCGCCTATTTCGAGAACCCTCGCAATAATCATACCGCCCTCAATGTATATTACACATTCTTCCTTGTCGTCGGCAAAACGCTGTAATGCTTCCTCAATCTTCATTTCCGAACATCTCCTTTAATGACAATTTTTTCTTTTCTTTCTTCTTTTCGGGTTCATGCTCAACATAGATACTTACAATATATCTTATGTTTACAATCCTTTCAATA
>JAGAQS010000374.1 GCA_017622635.1 Ruminococcus sp.
ACCCGTATGTGCAAAATTTGACGAAACGGGCAGGGGTCATTTTAAAAAACACGCTGAAACAGGTGCAGAAATGACGCAGAAAATCATGAAACGTCTGCGTTATGACGGTGAGTCAATAAACTATGCCGTGACGCTTATCGCACACCACAGTGAAAAGATTCTCACAAAAACAGACGTTAAAAAAATGATGTCGGCTATAGGTGACAGACTTTTTTTTGAACTTATGGAAATGAAAAAATGTGACAACTTTGCAAAAAATGACTTTGTGCATGATGAAAATACGGCTTTTGACAAACTCATTGCGGAGGGTCACAGGATTATTGAACAGAATGAATGCCGTAACCTGCATATGCTTGCCGTCAACGGTAACGACCTTATAAAAATTGGTTTAAGCGGTGTGGAAATCGGCGAAACTTTAAACAAACTGCTTAATCTTGTCATTGAGGAAAAAATTTTCAATGAACATGATACATTATTAAATTATATAAAGAGGTGTATAAAATGATTGGTCACATTCATTCAACGGAAAGTTTCGGAACGGTTGACGGTCCGGGAGTAAGATTTGTTGTATTTTTTCAGGGCTGTCCGCTCCGCTGTCAGTACTGCCACAACCCTGACACATGGGAATTCGGAAAAGGTCACGAAATGACCGCAGAAGAACTCATGAAAGAGTATGACTCATACAAGGAATTTTTCAAGTCGGGTGGTATTACCGCAACAGGCGGTGAACCCCTTGCACAGCCTGAATTTCTTGCCGAACTTTTCTCACTTGCAAAGTCAAAAGGGATTCACACCTGTCTTGACACGTCGGCAGGCGTTTACAATCCGTCGGAACATTCAAAAATCGACGAGGCTTTGAAATATACAGACCTTGTAATGCTTGATATAAAGCACATAGACCCCGAAGAACACAAAAAACTTACAGGTGTTGACAATAAAAATATACTTGCCTTTGCGGAGCATCTCCGTGACCTTGATATTCCCGTATGGATAAGACACGTTGTAGTTCCGAATATAACCGACAACGACGACGAACTTTTCCGCCTCGGTGAATACCTGTCAACACTGACAAACCTGAAAGCTCTGGACGTTCTGCCCTATCACGATATGGCTAAACCCAAATATAAGGAACTCGGTATAGAGTACCCTCTCGGTGATACCCCTGCACTCCCGAAAGAAAGAGCCGTCCACGCACGAAAAATAATTATTCAGGGAATAAAGGCAGGTCTCAAAGGAGAAAAACACCCCGATTAACAATGATTTTATTTTCAGTGTATAATTTCCGCCAATCCGTCCAAAATAAAAGCGGAGGTGTTATACGTGAAAAAAAATGTATTAACAGAAAACAAAATCAAGGGTTCAAAGGGATTTTATGCCGCTCTCGGAATAAGTGCCGTAATGATTGGTGCGGCGTGTCTTTTTGCCTACAATCAGGGTGAACAGCTCTCAGAGGGACAGCTTTCCGCAGGTATAAGCACACCTGCCCCCGAAACTCCGGTTGACAAAAAATACAATAATGTACCTAAGTCAACCACC
>JAGAQS010000375.1 GCA_017622635.1 Ruminococcus sp.
AAAATACGGCAGTTCCCTTGTTATGATAAGTGCAGGGATTCTCTGAGCAAAAAGAAGCTGGAGTCTTTCACGTCTTGTTTTTTCATCAATTGTGGATAAGTAGGCAAACTCCATTTTTCCGATAATCTGGATTCTTTCGGGGTTGAAGTACTCATAGAATCCCATCAACTGAAGTCCGGGTCTGTTTACGTCGTTTTCGTCAATCATGACATCTTTTGCGTCTTTGTGTATATAAATTATTTCGAGTTTAAACTCGTCTATCACTTTCTGAAGTGACACTTTAAAATTTTCAGCCATTTTTATTCTCCGTTCCTCCGAAAAAATTTCGGTTTTTTATCCGAGTACAAAAGATGTAAAGCCCTTTTCGGCTATATCGTCCTTTGCCCTCAGTACGTCAGATGTATTGTTTGAACCTCCCGATATACGCACCGTAACGTTGAAATCGGAAAATTCGTCTTCCGAAAGTTCAAGCACTTTCAGTAAATTTTCAGACACACTCCCCTCAAACTCATATACGGTACTGCCCGTATCAACGCCCCTGCTGATTTCCTCAAGATTCACATTTAAAACTATCGTATCGGAATCAAGAAACAGCGGTTTCATAACCTCCGCTTTTCCGCTTATAACGTCAGAGGCGGAAACTTCAATCATCATTTCGGAATCATGTGCAGTTATCGCCTTATTGAGTACATTTGCGGTGTCGGTAAGATATGTATATCTTGCACCGCTTTCAAGGCGTGTATCATTGAGTTTTTCAATATCCCTGTCACTGAACTGCGGAAAAGACAAATCCGAACAGATTATTTTTTCAAATCCCGCTTCTGAAATCTCATCTGCAATAAACGTCAGATAATCAGTGTAATCGGAAGAAAAAGGCGATGCCCAGAAATTGTCATTTCTGTCCTGCCATGCCGAAAGACTTTCCGTCAACATATAACTGTACTGCGGATATATTTTCGGTATGGTATTGTCGGCAAATACACTTATATATGCAGACGGTTTATAGCCCTCTTTCTTTATGGTACGCACGATTTCACGCAGTGTCATTTCAGGCTGTGAAATTTCGGAATCTGTTATCAGCGGTGAAGAAGTTTTGTATGTCAGTTTTCCGCTTTGCAGTTTCAGGGGAACTTCAACATATTCAATTCCCTGTTCCTGCGGTACACGTCCGAGTGCCGTTTCTATTGATTCCGTATTTGACATATCATATTCACTTATAAAAAACGCCTTATACGTTCCGTCGTCACTTTCGGGAACAGATGACACTTCATTGTTTTCGGTCTGTATTTCGGCAGATGTTTCTTCTTCCTCCGACGTTTCTGTTTCGGACGGTTCTTCGTCACCCTGTTTTCTTGTATAGTTAATCCAAGGACCTGCAACGCTGTAACCAAGAAAGCCTATTCCGCCGATAAGAAGAACGGAAAGAAGTGCGGAGAAAAATTTTCCCACAGGACTTTTCCCGTAATAGTTCTTTTCTTTTGTCTTATAAATTTTCCTTCCCTTGTTCTTTAACTTCATTGAATTATCTCCCAACAGAAATACATTTTATCTTTTTATATTTCAGACCTGAGTCTGTCTGCGGTTTCTTTCATGTTTTCAGCCTTAAACAGATAACTTCCCGAAACAAGAACGTTAGCACCTGCTTTTTTAACCGTTTCAGACGTAACGTCATTTATACCGCCATCAACCTCAATATCCACATCATAACCGTTTTCGTCGGCATACTTACGGATTTTACTTATTTTGTCACTCATATCCATGAATTTCTGTCCGCTGAATCCGGGTTCTACAGTCATTACAAGAACCATGTCCAGATAAGGCATATATTTATATGCTTCTTCGGCAGGAGTTGCAGGCTTCAATGCAAGTGCCGCTTTTGCACCGCTTTCACGTATGACATTGATTGTTGCCATTGTGTCGCTGTCACTTTCAATGTGGAAAGAAATAATATCCGCACCGCTTTCAGCAAAACGTTTCACGTATTTCAAAGGGTCTGCAATCATAAGATGCACATCAAGAACAATATCCGTTTTGTTTTTCATTCTTTCAAGGACAGGCAGACCAAACGTTATATTATTAACAAATATACCGTCCATAACGTCAAAATGCAACATTTCTATCCCGTTTTTTTCAAGTTTCTTAATCTCGTCCCCAAGACTTAGCATATCCGCACTGAGTACAGATGCCGACACATAATTCTTCATTTTTTATACACTTCTTTCTTGTTTTTTATCCTTATTTTAATTATATAATATTTATCGTCTGCCGTCAATATGCCTGAATTGTTTTTTTCTTTTATCTAAATAAAAATTAATTTTTCTGAAATTTTTTTGAAAAACCTCTTTACAAGCGGAAATTTTTATGTTATAATAATTTCACCGTGTACTCAGACAGGGGCTTGTCCTCAAATTCACCCTTGCCTTAGTCAGCGGAATATTTTTATTAAGAGGTGCTTTCAATGTTACTGAAAGAAGAAAAAACAGCCGTTATTGAGGCTAACAGAACACACGAAAACGATACAGGTTCTCCCGAAGTTCAGATTGCTATTCTCA
>JAGAQS010000376.1 GCA_017622635.1 Ruminococcus sp.
AGCTCCTTTGATTTCCATTATATCACCTTTTTTGACATATGTCAAGAAAATTATTAACATATACCGGAAAATGTACATATAATCACTCACCAAAAGGTTTTAAAAAAGAGAACATCAGAGTTGTCACCAGTAAAAATGAAATTCGACATATTATAGCCGATTTCATACGTAAAACAACTTCTGATTTTCTTTTTTGCATTAAATTGTAATATTGAAACAGCTCTGATAAAACTGCTTATTTGAAAACAGGTTCTAAAAAGTTATTCATATACTTTACTTAATCTTTTGATTGATTCATAAAAGTCATTACGTACCGAAAGCGGTGAAACAATTTCAATATCACTTCCGTACTTCATAGCCCAACGGTAAAAACCACGGCTTATTCCGATTCTTGCATTGATAAAAATATATTCACCGTCGCCAAAATCTTCTCTTATGTTAACATCACTTCCGAGCCATTCAATCATATCGTCCATAAGGAAACGCTTAACATGAAGTGTCACAAATTCAAAATATTCGGGTTCAAACATATCCAGTACAACACCGTCTGAATGTGTTCTGTCAGAGAAGTCTATTTTTACCGTTTCCTGTCCGCTGATATTTTTCATACGGTCAATACGGTATGTACGAAATTTATTGTTTTCAATATACATACACTTCAGATAAAAACGGGTATTGAAATAAATAACCCTTACAGGAACGATATTTCTGTTTTTTCTGTAGTAGACCATTTTTTTCTGAATATTGAATTTTCCGTAATCAAAATTAATTTTCTGATTTTTTTCAATTATACTGTAAATACTGTCAAGATTTCCCATAAGTTCGGAAGAAAAGACATTTTCCGAATTTATGGGAATCCTGCTTTTAAGGCGACGCAGTTCGGCATCGGAACAAAGTCCCTCAAACTTTCCTATCAGTTTACGTTTCTGAGAATCCGAAAGAAACTTATTTATTGAAACGGAATCAACGATAAATCTGATTTCATTGAATGAAAAACTGTGTTGAATCAGATGATAACAGGCAGTATTGTGCGGACCACGTTCGGTACGTATATCATGACCCATTGTAATAAGGCGTTCTATATCCCGTCTCAAAGTAAGATCGGAAACACTTTTAAGGTTGCACGACGCTGAAAGGTACTGTTTTATTTTTTTAAGGGTTATTCCCCTTGACTTGTCTGTATAACGGCAAAGGCACTCATATACATATAAAATTCTTTCATGTTCCATAATTTCCTCCGATATATATTATAATATTATTATAATATTTTTGTAATTTAATGTCAAGAAAAAATACCCTTTGACAAGTTTCGGAATATATGTTATTATAATGTTCACAGAATGTTTACAATTCAAACCGCACATTTCCTTTTCCCAAACGTCAAACATAATGAAGGGAGGTTTATATGTGCAAGTTGATTTACGTAATCAATATGATAAAATATACAGATACTGCTATCTGCGTGTTCACAGCCGTGAAACCGCAGAGGATTTGACACAGGAAACCTTCCTTCGTTTTCTTGAAAAACCACAGTATCACAATAAAAACAAGGACTTACAGTACTTATATACAATCGCAGGCAACCTCTGTATTGACGAATACCGCAGAAAACCCACTGAGGAACTATCTGAGGATTTGCCTGACGATACTGACAATGAAGATAAAGTTTTAACAAGTATAGCTTTGAGTGGGGCATTGAAAAAACTTTCCGACGAGGACAGAGATATAATTCTTCTGCGTTACGTAAATGAAGAACCCGTCGGAGTAATAAGCAAGCTGTACAATATATCAAGATTTGCACTCAACCGCCGAATAAAAAAAATACTTGAATTTCTGCGGAACGAGTTTGAAAAGGAGGATTTGAAGTGAATAAAAAGTCTAAAAAGACTTTGAAAAACGCCTTTAATATTCCTGAACCAAATCAGAAAGAAAGTTTTTTCAGTAAACTTGACATAAAGCCACAAAGAAAATTTTCGTCCTTTGTTCCGGTATATCTTCCGACGGCGGTAGTTGCGGTCATGATTATAGGAGTATGGGGCGGTATAAAGAACCTGCCGAGATTTGAACAGCCTGAAAATACAGACAATAATATAATATATTCCTCTGAATCTTCCGTTTCGGAAAATCAGACGGACTCCCCTGCTCAGACCTCCGCTTCATCTGTACATAATACGGAAAAACAGACACATACTTCCGCAACGGTTCAGACTGACAGTAAAAGCAGTGAAAAAAACACATCGGTAACTACAGCGAAAACTACAAAAGACAATCCCGACAAAGAAGAATCTTTCACAGATTCACCGTCCGAAAATCCCTCGGAAGAAAATTCAGATTCAGAAGTTTTGCAGACAACAGATACAACACGAAAAACCAATATCATAAAGACAACAGATACCACAGAAACAACAAAACACACTACCCCCTCTCAGACAACAACAACGAAACATAATGGTTATTCCCCTCAGACAACAACCACAACTTTTAAAGATTCAATTGATATTCCGTCTGGTACCACTGAACCATCTCAACCGTCAGATGATGTTCCACAAGACTATACCGTTACCCCGCCTGTCCGTTACTATCCCGACGACAACGCCATTGATATAAGTGATATTACGCAAAATGACCCTCAACCTCCTTTGATAGACGGACCTCAGCCAGGCGATTCAACTTCAACGACGTGGGAAGATTTTATGAACAACTCTGATATTATTTTAATTGCAACCGTTGACGAGATAATTTATACCGGTATAGACGGTGTTCCTTACACTCAGGAAAATTTAAGTGTTTCGGAAGTAATCAAAGGTGATATTGAAAACTATTCACGAATTTCAGTTTACGGCACGGGCGGTTATATTCCTGCGTCCGAATACAAAAAAATACAGATTGAATGGGCAATAGAAAACAACTGTATGCTTTTTGACCCTGCCGGAAACAAAACTGTTTCACAGGTCGGTGACAGATATCTTTATTTTATAAGAAAAAGCGACTCTCCCCTGCCCGACGGAAGTTACCGTCTTACAACATATAATGATATAAGCAAGTTCCGTTACACAGACGGTTATTATGTTAATATGAATAACAACAATCTTATGTTTAAACTTACGGAACTTTACGATTCAATCAATAACTAAGGAGGACTATTTATGAGAAAATCAAAAAAATTCATTTCACTCGTTACATCGGTTATGATGAGTCTTTCAGCAGTACCGATGATTTCAGATGCTGAGGACTACGGCTACACGGGAGTAACTCCGCCTAACAATCAGCCCTACACCATTTCCGGCGACACCGTTATTTTTGACGGCAACAAGGACGTTGACTTCATAGTAAGCGGAATTTCAGATTTCAATATGGAAAGAAATGATAAATCATTCACTTTCAAACCGTCTTATACAAGTACTTCTTTCCTGATTTCAAGGACACGGATTTTCGAGGAAATTATAGAACGTGATATTGAATATGATATACCGGAAGGTGCTGTTGACGTCATTGATTCACATTGTCATTATTTCTATCCCGTTATCCAGAACTTTCAGGTTACATACAATGTAAACACGGGTACACAGGTTGAATATATAGGTGAAAGGTCTTACAGAAACGAAACAAACGTTGAACATATAAAATCAGGCGACATAACAGCCTTTGACTTCTTTGAAGATTACGACACCGAAACAATCTGCAACAGCGGTGACTATTACGCCCTTGCATCATGCACCGTCGGAC
>JAGAQS010000377.1 GCA_017622635.1 Ruminococcus sp.
ACCTATTTTTGTGATAAAATAAGTATCATTTATTTCTCCAATCCACTCAATTCCGCTGTCTTTCATCTTGACATCAGGATTCAGACCTTTTGTGACCGTTTCTGTAATCAACGACAGTTTGTAAGCTTTCAGCTTTTCAATTATTTTCTGCTGTTTTTCTATAATGGTGTCTATTTTTGTGCATTTGTCGTCAAGATAGGCAGATATTGCTTTTTGTTCTTCAATATCAGGATACAAAATCGGTAAAGCTGAAAATTCTTCATAGCTTAACGTATAGCGTATATTTTTGGAATAGTGATTGAATTTTCTGCCGTCAGAAATATAATTAAACCAATAACTCGCATATTTTGGAAAAATTCTATCAGTACAAGTAAGAATTTTATATGCAGGTGAAATCATTCCATTATAATAACTGATTCCGGAAAACACAGCCGAACAATCCAAGTCAAACAGACACATAACTATATCATCTTTTCTTACATATTGATACGTATCGTAAGATTCAGGCAACTTTCCCTCTGAATTATTTATATCTTTTTTCTTTATTCCTTTCGTAGTAAGTGATAATAATTGAGTGTTGGCGGAATCTGTTCCGACTAAATTTTTAGTACAGAAAAAAGTATTTTTATTTCTTATAACTTTCCAGTTTTCCGGAATTTTCCCAATCCATTCAATACCACTGTCTTTCATTTCTCTCAAAATATCACCTCCTATAAAAATTATACTGTTTTTTATCAGTATTGTCAATAAAAAACAGAATCCGATTTTATCAAAACCGGATTCTGTTATCTGGAGGAATAAAAAATATTTATTTATTTTTCTTCTGAACAGCTTTGACAATCTTGTTAAATTCAAGAGCTTTTTCAATACTGCCCTCAACTTTAAGCTTGCCCGTTGTAAAAGCTAAAACCGCATCGAGTTTGCCCTCACACATTTTTATGAAGTCCTTTCCCGAAACGATAAAGATACAGTCACGGTCATAGTACTCATAAGGTTCTACATAAACCTTACCGTCCTTGAGTTCGATATAGAAAGCACCTTCGCCCTCACCGACGATATTAATCTGGACTGCAATATGTCCTTCAAGACCGTCAGCCTCATTGGCAAGGATAAGTTCCTTTGATTTTGTAAAAATTTCTTCGTATGTCATTAAAAAACACACCTTTCATAATTTGATAAAATTATTATATCATACAGTGCGAAATTTGTCAACAGTGTACAAAGATTATTTTATAATCCAGCCATGTGATGACTGGTTACGGATTATCTTCTTTGACGTTGTCTTTTCAAACTCCGTGTCTCTGATACGCATACGGCGTACGGCTTTTGCAGGGGGAACGGTTTTATTTATGCTGTCCACAGTTTCACGGAACATTTTTTCAACAACGCTGTTGTCGGGATAAAGTTCTGCGTTCGGGAAAATTTCAGCACATATAACACTGTCGTCACTGTAGACAAGTATTTCAGAAATGTAGTCCAGACCTGCGAATTTGTTTTCAATTTCTTCGGGAGAAACATTTTCACCATTTGAAAGAATAATAAGATTCTTCTTGCGTCCCGTAAGGAAAAGCCTGTTGTTGTCACCGACATAACCCAAGTCACCCGTATGTAACCAGCCGTCAGGAGTGAGAGCTTCTGCGGTAGCCTGTTCGTCCTTGTAGTAACCTGCCATTACAGACGGACTTTTCACCATGATTTCGCCGTCAACAGTCTTTACCTGACAGCCGTTCACAATTATACCGACATCTCCCGCACATTCTGTGTCAAAACGGTCACCCGTTGAGATTCTCGGTGAACATTCAGTCAT
>JAGAQS010000378.1 GCA_017622635.1 Ruminococcus sp.
AGCCACAAAGAACCTGTCTGTATGTCGTTGAGTGCAATATAATATATACCCTTGTACATGAACATTCCCGGAACCATTATTACTATCGACGGAACTGTAAGCGTTATCCTCGGATAACCTACTTTTTTCTTCAGTGCCGACGCAAGAAGTCCCGAACACAACGCACCTAAAAATGCCGCAACGCTTACGGGAATTGATGTAAAATCAATCAGTTCAAGACGGAGTGTATTTACAATCATTCCTATTATTCCCGCAGTCAGAGCCATTTTTCTCGGACTGTTGAACATAAGTGAAAATCCGTATACTCCGCATAAACTTGTTACAAGTCTGAGTACAAGCGTAAGAACGGGCGTTAATTCAAGTTCACGAAATTCTGATGGGTGGAAATGAAATATTGTTGCGGTTATCCAACCCGTGAGGGTTGCCATAATAATTATCAGCAGTGCATACGTGACACGTTCAATCCCTGAACGCAGGTCAAGTTTTGCAAGGTCAATACCTCCCGTAATAAGAGGGAATCCCGGTATAACAAACAGCATTGAACATATATAGCCTGCCTGATGTACATTTGAAACACCGACGATTATTTCAGCAAGTTCCAACAAAAGCACATACACACAACACGCCGATGCAACACCGACAGTCACATTTGCAAGAAGTGTTATATGTTTTTCAAGAAGTTTTTTTCTGACAAAGTTTCCCACGCCTGCTCCAAAAAACGCACATATCATCTCAACTGCTCCCCCACCGAGCAGAAATGTGAACGCACAACAGGCTATTGCAGAAGCAAGACCCAGATTCCAAGCTTTATAGTTTGCGGGCATTTCCTGAAATTTGTCAAGTATTCTGTGGAACTGTTCAACGGAATATTTCCCTGCCCTTTCCTGAAAACCGTCTGCAAATTCTTCAAGACAGTTCAGACGGTCTGTATTTACTCCCGTGGTGTTAATTGAAAGGGCGTTGGTGTAGGTCTCACCGTTTTCTATACAGGTATACTCTATGGCAAGCAGACCTATATCGGCAGTACAGGTTATATTCAAAGCACGTGCTATCTTATTCATTGATGCCCGCACTCTCCATGCACCCGTACCCACTGAAAGCATCATCAGCCCCACACGTCCGACAAGCGTGGCTTTTTCTTTCAGTGATGCATTTATTGCAGGGATATCTTCTTCACTCCCGACTATTTCGTGCCATGATATAGTCATATGTTGTTTTCTGAACTTACTCATTGCGTACACCTCTGTAAATATTTTTCTATGATAAGTATATCATTTCCGAAAAAAAAAATCAATTGACGACATACAAATATCCCTCCTCAAAGAAGGGATATAATTGTTTATTTATGACAAATCGGCTTTCATTTTCGTACTGAATGAGTATGAGGAAATAATATTTACAGCAACCGCAAAGACAGTCACTATAATAAATGGTATTATAAATTCGTCTTTTCCGAAGTCAAGAACAGTTACGGAACGTACCGATTTTGTACAGTAGAAAAACGGCAGACATTTGCATATTTTAAGCATTGTACCGCCCGTCATTTCGGAGTCAAACCATATACCGCCCAGAAATGAACTCAGCGATATTACTATTGAACTTACCGCAGGGGCGGATTTGTCGCTGAACAGTGAACCGAATATAAGACCGAACCCTATGAACATTAAAGCCGACGGTATAAGTACAATGAACGATATAAGCATACCGCCGATATTTATTTCAGTTTTCGTTATAAGTGATATCACAAGTGAAACAACACCCGTTATTACATTCTGTATTACTGACAAAACAGTCATGGGAATTATATAACCTGCGATAAAATCGGTCGGTTTCATGGGTGATGCGTACATTCTTACAAGAAACGAACCTGCACGGTCTTTTGATACACTTATAGCAGTGAACAGCATTATAAAAGTCTGTCCGAATACTGCGATTCCGCCGTAAAGATTATCTATCCTGAATATTGTCATTCCCGACTCTTTCGGAATACTGTTATTCACGAAAGTCATCACAACAAGCATCACAATCGGAAATCCGAGACAGAATATATAACTCAGCGGTTCACGCAGTATCTCTTTCATGTTTCTTGACGCAAAAGCTTTTATTCTGTTCATTGTTTTCCGTTCCTTTCAGCAATTTCGACAAACGCATTTTCAAGGCCCTTTTTACCTGATATTTCTTCAATTTCCGCAAGTGTTCCCATAGCGGAGATTTTTCCGTCTATCATTATGGCGATACGGTCGGAAAGTGCTTCTGCCTCCTCCATATAGTGAGTGGTGAGAATTATTGTTATTTTTCCTTTGAGTGACTCTATCGCTTTCCACAGTTCACGGCGTGCAAGTACATCAAG